>DATBAY010000081.1:0-19547 GCA_036271295.1 Lacipirellulaceae bacterium
CAATCGTTTATCTGCAAACCGCGGCAACCGGCGTTCGACGCGGCCAGCGCGTTCAGATGATTCGTTCAAGCCGTTCGCTGAAAGTAGGCAACGCGCTATTGGGACGCGTGATTGACGCCCACGGACATTTCATCGACGGTCGCCCTCAGCCGCGACTAACGGGTCGTGCTCGAATCGACCGATTACCGCCAGCCGCAACCGACCGGCCGCGCATTCGCGAACCACTGGCAACCGGCGTACACGCCGTGGATGCCTTGCTCACCTGCGGTCGCGGTCAGCGCCTGGGAATATTCTCGGGATCTGGCGTGGGCAAAAGCGTGCTGATGGGGATGATGTGCCGCTATACGAATGCGGATGTAGTGGTCACGGGACTGGTCGGCGAGCGTGGTCGCGAAGTCAATGACTTTATCGAGCGTGATTTAGGCCGCGAAGGTCTGGCCCGGAGCGTTGTCGTTGTCGCCACTAGCAACGAGTCGGCTCTGACGCGCGTTCAAGCTGCGTCGACCGCGACGGCGGTTGCTGAATACTTTCGCGACCAGGGAAAGCAAGTGTTGCTGCTGGTCGATTCCGTAACTCGATTCGCCATGGCGCAACGCGAGATCGGCCTGGCGGCGGGCGAACCGCCGGCGACGCGCGGATATCCACCCTCGATGTTCGCGCTATTGCCGCGGCTGGTGGAGCGAGCTGGGCAAACCGTGAAGGGCAGCATCACGGCTTTTTACACGGTCCTCGTCGAAGGCGATGACGAAAACGAACCTGTGGCCGACACGATGCGCGGTTTGTTAGATGGTCACGTGTGGCTCTCTCGAAAGCTGGCGGCCCGCGGGCATTATCCGGCGATCGATATCCTGCCGAGCATAAGCCGCGTGATGAAAGACATCACGACGCCCCAACATCGGGCTGCGGCGCAAACGATTCGACAGCTGCTTTCGGCTTATTCAGAACACGAAGACTTGCTTTCCATCGGCGCATATCGGCGCGGCACAATCCGAACGGTCGACGTGGCCGTGGAAATGCGAGACGCGATCGACGCGCTGCTTCGTCAATCGATGGACTCAGCGCTTCCTTACGAGAAAGTCGTCGAACAGCTCACAACACTGGCGTCGCATTGCCAAGCGAAACTGACCGCTCCGTCCGCACCGGCGCTCACACCGGTGAACGCCAGCGGCGGCACGCCGGCATTGCGCGCAGGATAACGGATAATGCCAAATGGCCAAATACAAGTTCAGGCTCGATACCTTGCAGCGGATGCGCGAAGCGCGCCGCGACGAGCAGCGGCAGTCGCTGGCGGACGCGTTTCGAGCCGAGCGGATATTAGCGGACAGTCGGGCAGAACTGGTCGTCGAGACCGAGGCTCTACGTGAATTACAACTCGCAGCCGCAGCTGGAAAGTATCTGAACGTCAATCAATTGCTGGAAGCTCAGCGCTACGAGCTGCTGCTAAAGGTGCGAAGTCAGGAGCTCACCAAGCAGGCTATTATGCTCGCGGCTGAGACGGAGCGGCGGCGGCAATTGTTAGTTGAAGCCGACCGTGAAGTACGCGTTTTGGAGAAGCTCGATGATCGGAATCGAGTGGAGTTCAACAAAGAACGGCAACGGTTAGAAACGAAACACCTCGATGACCTGGCCACGCAACGCTGGCCTGGCAACGTAAGCGCGAAGTAATGGGCAAGCTCGTCGACATGTTGTTCGGCCTCATCGCCTACCTGTGCGTGGCGACGGTGATCACTCTTGCGCTCATTGTGGGTTACTTATTTCACACAGATCAACTCAACAATGCGAAGCTGTTTCGACTCATGGCGGTGGTGCAAGATGTCGATCTGCAGAAGATGGCGGCCGACGATAAGAAGTCGCCGACCGAGGTTCCGCCCGAGGAGCCTTCGCTGAACGAGGTAATGAATCATCAGCAGATCGTGGATCGAAACTTCGAAGTCAAGCAGTTGGCGCTCCAACGCGGCAAGCAGGAATACGATAACTCCTACCAATTGTTGGTCGAACAAACGGCCCGCTACGATCGCCTGGCTCAGGATTTGAAAAGCCAGTTCAAACAAGAACAAGAACTCACGACACAGCAAAACGTGGCGAAAGTCGTTAGCCAGTTGGAGCAGGTCACACCGGATGTGGGCAAAGATCAGCTGATGCGGTGGATTGATGAAAAGAAAATGGATGATGCCATCCTGCTTATGAGCAAGATGTCGGAGAGCAAGTTAGCCAAGATTCTCAAAACGTTTTCGACGCCGGAGGAGCTCACAAAGCTTCACGAAATCCACGAGCGAATTATCAGCAGCGGCGCCGATAGCTCGAAACTCGAAAAGGCGCTCGACGATCTCGACTCGGAAAACAAAAAGTAGCGTTTAGTTCGGCCCCAAGGCGCGCAATGCTATGAACCCCACGAGCCTGGAATACCTGTATCAAGTCGCTCCACCGGTGCCGGATCGCGCACCGACGGCGAATCGCAGTGACGACGATTCGTCGGGCTTCGATAATCACTTGAGCCAGGCGGCATCCTCGGTGCTCGACATCGTGCGCTCGCCGAGCCCCCCGCCGTCAAGGTCTAACTATTCGCCGTCGACCCGATCTACAACCGATAGCAACACTTCGACGCCGAGCGATTCCGCGTCGCCCCCAAAATCCAACAGGCCGCAAAAAGACCAGACGGCAAACGACTCCAGCGCCCCAGCGAATGCGTCTGCGCCCAGGGACACATCGCGGCCAAAATCGCGGGACGACGACAAACACGACGACAAACGCGACCAAGACCAATCGGATGCCGCTCCCGTGGCTGCGGTCGCCGGCACTGCGCAGCCGGCCGCTAAGGAATCCGCCCGCGATGCCGATTCGAAAGACGCCGCGCAAGGCGATTCCGATCAGGCCAAGGATAAGATCGCCGCCGACGTGTTGTCGAAAACCCCTACTGCGGAAACGAACTCTCAAACCACTGCGAGTACGAAGACGACGGACGAAGCACAAGAAATTACGGTAGGGACGAAAGCGAACGCGGAAGTCGCGAAAAACAATCAAAGTGCCGCAACGGACGTCACGGACTCAGCGGCGTTGGCCTCGGATCAGGCCAATGCCGTCTCTGGGAAAAGCTCGAAATCGACTGCACGTTCCGACAAAGCCGCGGCGGCCGCAAAGGCGGCGGTCGATTCGACCAAAGCGACCAAAAAAGAAGCGACGTCCGCTGAGTCGGCGGGTTCGTCAGCAACGGCAATGGCAGCGGCAACAACTGCTAGCTCATCCGCCGCCGAAGCAATTAGTGCCGAGGATCAATCGGCAGCTGCCAAATCCGATGCAAAGTCCGATGCCACCGCGATTGGTCAAACCAATCACGACCACAAAGACGCGGCGAGCGACAATGTTCAGCCTGCCGCAGCGGCGGCCCCGGCCGTAGCGGATATTACGTCCGCAGTTGCAAACATTACGGTCCCATCGCCTGTCAATGCGGTCGCCGAAAAGCCAAAGCCGTCGGACGATACCGCGGTTAAAACCGTCCTGGAAAAGACCGATACAAGCGTGGGTCCGCTGGGGCGTACTTTGCGAACCGATCTCACCAGCAGCGGCAAGACGTCCGGCAGTGACGCGTCGCCGGTAGACATCTCGCGATTCGTAAGCCGCGTGGCGAAGGCCGTTCAGACCGCCAGCGATCGCGACGGTGTCGTGAACTTGCGCCTCAATCCAGCGGAGCTTGGTTCGCTCAAGATTCAACTGACCGTGAAGGACGGCGTGATGTCAGCGGCGGTCGAAGCGGACAATTCGAACGCGCGACGAATGCTGCTCGATCACCTTCCGGCGTTGCGCGATCGATTGGCGGACCAGAACATCCGCGTCGACCGATTCGACGTTGACGTAAAACAAGAAAACAGCGGGGGCCAGGCGTCGCCGCGCGGTTTTAATCAAAATCCCTACCAGCAACAGACGCAGGAAGACGACTCGCGGCACCCGGCAACCAGAGTTCCACAAGCGGCAAACATCGGTCCCGCGGAAACTGTTGCGGCTGCTCCGCGCGTAACTTCGACTGGAATTAACTTGGTGATTTAGCCGAACCGCAATTCAACGAACGACCGTTGCGGCGGCTCACCCAAAAAGCTGCAGAGCAAAAAGACAGAAAGACGCTCCTCACGACGGAGCGGAAAACACATGGCTGGCGTTCTTGCACCTATTGCGACTCCAACTTCTTCGTCGTCATCATCTTCGACGTCAAGTTCGTCGGACTCCGGAACTACAGACGCGATCAACAATTTAGACCTGGGCTCATTTCTGACGCTCATGATCAAAGAGCTGCAGAACCAGGATCCGCTCAATCCGATGGACAACTCGCAGATGCTCACGCAGTTGAGCGAGATCCGCCAGGTGGGGTCGACGGACAAGCTCACGACCACTCTTAATTCCGTACTGCTGGGGCAGAACATCTCCAGCGCGACGAACTTGATCGGGGCGAATATCAGTGCTTTGTCGGATGACAATCAGCAAATCAGTGGCGTCGTCGACAAAGTATCGATTGCCGACGGCGTCCCCAAATTGCATGTGGCGAGCTATCCCAGTTTGGGAACGATTGCTGGTTCCGGCGACGTGGGCGCAGGCTCGTACAAGTACCAGGTTGTGTGGCAAGATTCGACCGGCGCGCCGATTGGGCTCGACTTCTCCGAGCACCCGATCACGACGACCGGTTCGCTGAACCAAGACAGCGCGATCCAGATCAACAATCTGCCTTCGACTTCGGTCCCGAAGTACGTTTATCGCAGCGACGCTTCGGGAAACGGGCCATTGAAGTTAATTGGCGAAATCACGGACGGAAGCACGTCATCGTTCGTCGACAAGCTTTCGGATTCCGAGCGCGGCCAAGAATTGACCATACAAAACTTCCAGCCGGCAACGGTTGCCGCGCGGTCATACGATGTCACGCTGTCGAACGTATCCGACATCGAGCCGCAAGGTAATGTCACAACGCCTTCGTCGTCCACTTCGAGCAGCCCGTAGAGTACGCCCTACGAATGACGTATTTTCATCCACGAGTTTCGATAGGCAGCCGCCGGCTCGGCCGGGGGTTCAGGAGCATTCGCAAACTTTGGTGGTTTAACCCCCGGCAGAGCCGGGGGCTGCCCTAACCTGAGCGCGCATAGCTGAACAGAATTAGTTACGACCTAATCAGATTAACGGAATAACACGGCCGGCGGGCGCACCCGTCCGACCTTTTTTTGGGGAGGAGATGAGCAATGGGTCTACAATCCGCCATGACCACCGCCCTCACGGGCATGCAAGCCTCGGAAACGACGATCGACGTCGTGGGCAACAACGTGTCGAACTCGAATACGGTCGGTTTCAAGGAATCGAGCGTGCTGTTTGCGACGCAGTTCCTGCAAACTCAAAGCATCGGTTCGGCGCCGAGCACTTCCAACGGCGGTACGAACCCGCGCCAAGTTGGCTTGGGTGTGAAGGTCGCGGAAATCGCGCCAGACTTCACGCAGGGCACGATCCAAGTTAGCTCGAACCCGCTCGACCTGGCCATCCAGGGCGACGGTTTCTTCATGGTGCAAGGCCAGGGCGGCGGTAGCCAACAATATTACACGCGTAATGGTCAGTTCAAGACAAACGCCAACAACGAACTCACCACGACGGACGGCAATCGCGTACTCGGCTACAAAGCCGACAGCAATTTCGTCATCGATACGACGAAAGTTGTGCCACTCACAATTCCGCTCGGCGGTTCTGCCGTTGCCCAACAAACGAAGAATGTAGATCTGGTGGGTAATTTGCAACCCGATGATTCGGGTGTCGCCACGACGCCCGGTATGCTTGAGTCGGCAATCATGAGCGATGACACAATTCCGCACCCGGGCGACATCGGCGTTTCGGACATCACCGCCGTGGATACACCGAGTGCGTCGGGAGCAACGGCCACGTTGGATACTACGGCATCTCCACCAGGCAGTATCCCCGCAGGTACCTACCAGTACAGAATCGCCTACTTTAATCCTAACGCTCCAATTGGCGCCGATGAAGCTCCGCCCACCCCGGCCTTTGGCCAGACTACTGTTCCAGCGGGCGGAAACGGAACCATCGACCTCGATCTTACCGGTCTGCCAGGGCCGGCCGACAGCGCTTTCTCGATGATGCGTATTTATCGTGTCAGCTCGAACGATCCGAGCGGCCAATTTGAACAAGTTGGCGGCGACCTGGCCGCGAGCACAACTCATTTTACCGATACCGCTGCCGCAGGTGGTCCAAATCAACTTAATCTGAACGACCCGGGAAGCACGAGTTACAACTACTTCTACACATTTGTCGACTCGGCTGGCTTAGAAACGCGGCCGAGCGAAGAATCGTCTTCGGTCACGGTTTCGCAGGACGATCAGCGTATCGAGCTGAAAAACATTCCGCAGCCGACAGACGCCACCAAGTACCCCACAATTCGAATTTATCGTAGCGTCAGCAATCAACCGGGTACTTTCTACCAAGTCGATGAAGTTAACGCGGGTACGACGACGTACGTCGACTCGAAACCTGACGCCTCGATCATCGATCCAACGAAAACCCTCGATCGAGATGGTCCGAAGGTCACTGTTGCCACGCCGTTGGTCGATGTCACGGTCCGCGACGGAAACAATTACACCAATCCGTTCCAGGTCGGGACGCTATCCTTCACCGGAAGCAAGGGTGCGTCTACCGGCCTCGATTTGCCCACGAAGCAACTCACGATCACCAGTACGACGACCGTTGATGATCTGATGAAGTTCATGCAGGATTCGTTGGGCATCCAGACTACGAGCCCTGATGTGAATCATCCGCTCACCGGCAACCCCGGCGCCAGCCTCCAGAACGGACAGATTGTCTTCGAATCGAATGACGGCATCAACAACGCCGTGAACGTAAAACAAACTGCGTTCCAGTTGACCGACGCGTCTGGCTCGCCGCACGCAGTCAATCTGCCATTTTCGGTCACGAATCCCAACGACATCAACGGCGCCGGCACGTCCTCAGAAATGATTGCCTATGACAGCCTAGGCATTCCGCTTACGGTGCGGCTTACAACGTCTTTGGAGTCTACCACCAATGGCATCACGACGTACCGGTGGTACGCGACGAGTGCGGACAATGAGGATGGCGCTAAGACGAATGTCGGCACCGGGCTGATCAGCTTCGACGGCAAGGGTAAGTACATTTCCTCGACAAACGATACGGTGTCAATCGATCGCACCAACGTGGCATCGAATTCGCCAGTTGTCTTCAGCCTGGATTTTTCACAGGTCACCGCTCTCAGCCAACCTTCGACGAGCCTGCAGGCTTCGAGCCAGGACGGTTTTGCCGCTGGTACGCTGTCGAGCTTTTCGATTACCGAAGACGGGAGCATCAAGGGCGTGTATTCCAACGGCGTGACGCGCGACCTTGGCCAAATCATCATGGCCCGCTTCGCCAACGCCGGCGGTCTGCAACAGGTTGGTAACAATCTGTATGCCGAAGGTGTCAACTCCGGCGAGCCGTTACTCGGCACCCCGGGAACCTCTGGGATTGGTTCGCTAACCTCCGGTGCTGTCGAGTTGTCAAACTCCGACATCGGACAGAACCTCATCGACCTGATCCTGGCCTCGACGCAATACCGCGGTGGCACACGAGTCATTACCTCCGCGCAGCAGTTGCTCGACGAACTGTTGAACTTGCGGGCCGGTTAACGCTAAGTTTCTGGTTAGAACTGGTCGCCACGACACTTCTCCGTAAGCTACCTTTGCAACGAACCGTGCTGCGCAATGTCGTGCTCGCGGTGCGATTGCGCGGGACCTGCACTTTGTAACGATTAGTGGAGATGCATGCCGTGTCCGATGCAGCAGTGGAACAACACGAACCGGCAAATTCCGAAGACGCTCCGAAGAAAAAGGGCAAGGGCTTGATGCGGATCGTGAAAGCCATCGCTTTCATTTCCGTGATCGTGGTCGTCCAAGTTGTCGTCGCCTCGATGCTAGCACCTTCGGCGAAAGATACCGACAAGCTGGCTCACGAACTGGTGGCCGCATCCAGTGGCAAATCGGCCACGGAACATGAGGAGGCTCCAAAGCCCGGCGCTGCTGAAGCCGCGAACGAACAAGAGCTGCACGAAGTGGAACTCGGCACATTCAACGTGACCCGTTTCAATCCGGGTACCAACACGACGCTCGCAATCGACTTCGAGGTTTATGGAACCGTGCTAGCGGATGACGCGCCGGAATTCGAAAAACGCTTCGAAAAAAGCAAAGCCCGCATCAAAGAGCAAATTACGATGACGATGCACGGCGCCGAAGCGACCGATCTCACCGACGCCGGGTTGGGGTTGATCAAACGGCAGATTTTAGAGAAAACCAACCGCGCTTTAGGGCAGCCGGTGCTGAAGGAAGTTCTGTTCAGCAAGTTTAACTTCGTCGAGCGGTGATCCGCGCGAGCTGCCGCGCCGCGGATTCTGGATCGATCCGCTCACTAAAACAATGGAAGTTCGATGGCTGACGAATCGCAACCAGCTGAAGTCGCCACGAACGAGGCTGCGGTCGCTGGCGATCTACCACCCGCCCAGGTCGATCAAGCCAGCATCGATGCGTTGTTGGACCAGGCGCAAGCTGGACTCAATTCAATCGATGAGCAGCCAGCGCCGCTCCCTCCCGGCGTGAAGGCGTTCGAATTCAAAGATCTTTTCGGCAGCCAGGCCGCCAACGAGCAGGCGAGTTTAGATCTGCTGCGCGACGTGCAGCTTGACCTGAAGATCGAGCTAGGACGCACTCAAATGCATTTGGAAGAGGTCCTGCGGCTGAAGCAAGGCGCCGTCGTAACGCTCGATAAGCTGGCCGGCGACCCGGTCGATATCTACGCCAACGGTCGCCTTATCGCGCGCGGCGAAGTCTTGGTGCTCAACGACAATTTCTGCGTACGCGTCGCCGAGTTAATCGCTGGCGATGGCAACAGCTAGCGACGCCGGCTGCGCGATCTGAATTCTGAGCCCTCAGCCCCGCGTGCTCTCCTCCTGTTTGTTGGGCTAGTCCGCAATTCGGCACACTTGTATAAGCTACCGCCGCTCGGCGGTGCCAATTGGCGATTTGCGCTCTTCTCAGACTCTCTTCTCGCAATTCAAGACGGCGATCGACTGCGGTCGTCACACATAGCCATGTTGAATCATCTGCGGCTTGCCGCCGGCAGCTTGTTACTCGCGATTTTTGCCGCGTCGGCATGGGCCGAAAATACACCGGCGCCGCCCGATTGGCAGGATAGTCGCAGCGCATCGAAGTACTTGGAGCTAGCGCAAAAACACGGGGCCGCCACTACAAACGCTCTGTCTGTCGGATCGCCGGAACCGACGCTCAAGTCGCCCGCTCCTTTTTCGGCGCCGCCAATTTCTTCGCCTTTGCCCGGCGGGAGCGCTTCGACCGCGACGCAGGCAAATTTTGAGGACGCCGCGCATGCCGACGATGGCCGTCATCTCGCGCCGCCTACAGGCCGTCCTACTGCGGACACGCAGCCAAGTTCTCACACCCCATTCGCATCGCATTTGCCCGCGAATTTTGGCGTTCCATCGCAATCGATCTATACGATGATCACGGCGCTTGCCATTGTGATCGGCGTATTCTTGCTGTTCGCTTGGACGCTGCGCCGCGGTAGCACGAAAGCGGGCGGCCGCCTCGCGACGCTGCCCACCGAAGTCGTCCAAGTGTTGGGGCGCATTCCCATTGCCGCTCGCCAGTTTGCTCAGCTGCTCCGCGTTGGCAACAAGTTGGTGCTGGTCGCGCTGACGCCCGAAGGACCCACAACATTGACCGAGGTCACGGACCCGGCCGAAGTCGATCGGCTCGTCGGCTTGTGCCAGCAAACCGACGCCAAAAGCACGTCGAAAATGTTCGAGCAAGTCTTTCAACAGTTCAGCGCCGAACCCACCGGCGGAAGCTACTTAGGCAGCGATTCAATCCCCTCATCGATATCCACCGCGGCCAGCGCATATCGAAGTCATCGAGGAACCACACGTGCGTAAACCGCGCCGCCAATTGCTGCTGCAGGTCGCCGGCACGATGGTCGCCGCACTTGCGCTCGCTGCGCCAGCGATGGCACAGACTAGTGGGCCAATCACATCGCTGATACCGAAAGGTATTGGCGGCCCCGCGGATTGGACCAGCCCACAAGGCCTGGCGTCGACATTGCAGATCATGCTGCTGCTGACCGTCGTCAGCTTGGCGCCCGCCATCTTGTTGATGACGACCGGGTTCGTGCGAATCATCGTCGTGCTGGGGCTGCTCCGTCAGGCCCTTGGCACCCAGCAACTGCCGCCCAGCCAGGTCGTTACCTCGATCGCACTGTTCATGACTTTCCTGCTGATGGCCCCCGTCTGGACCGAGTCCTACGAAAAGGGAATTAAGCCCTACACGAACAGCGAACTTGGGCTGAACGAGGCGTTCACCCGCTCGGTCGAACCGGTACGCGAATTCATGGCGAATCAGATCCAACGCACCGGCAACGATGACGATGTGTACTTGTTCTTACGCTATGTGCCGGAGGAAAAGGAAGCCGCTAAGTCAGCAGCTCTGAACTACGTCTATTACGGCGCCAAGGACGGCGAACGAGAAGTGCCGCTCGTGGCGTTGCTCCCGGCGTACATGCTCAGCGAGCTCAAGACGGCCTTCCTCATCGGTTTCCAAATTTACCTGCCGTTCGTAATCCTCGACATCGTCGTCGCCAGCGTCACGATCTCCATGGGCATGCTCATGCTCCCGCCGGTCATGATTTCGCTGCCCTTCAAACTGCTATTGTTCGTTCTCGTGGATGGCTGGCATCTCGTGATCGAAATGCTACTGCAAAGCTTCCACGTGATTTCGTAGCGCACTGAGCGCTCATCCCCAGGCCCGCGACTTCTATGCAACCACAAGACGCCATCGATTTAGGACGCGAAGCCCTCATTATTGCGACATTAATCGCCGCACCGGTATTGGTCGCCGGCATGGTCGTAGGTTTGCTCATCGGCCTGATTCAGGCCCTGACGCAAATTCAAGAACAAACCGTCGCGTTCGTGCCCAAGTTCATTGCCATGGTGCTTGCGCTCGGGATCTCGCTCCCCTGGGTTCTCACGCGCCTCATCGAATACTCCCGCGAATTGATTCAGAACATCCCCAATTCGCTGTGACTGGCGAATCCCGCGACCTTGCGTAAGTTCCTCCTGTCTCGGCTCACTTCACGATGCCAACACTTGAATCGTTTTTGGTGAGCCGCTTTATGGTGTTTGTGCTGGTGCTCGCGCGCACGAGCACGCTGGTGATGACCGCGCCGATCTTCGGCACGTTGTCGATGCCGCGACAAGTGCGCGTCGTGTTGGCAGTGGCAATTTCCCTGCTCATCACACCGGTATTCCTTGGCAGTTCAATTCCCCCGATTGAGAGCACGGTCGAATTTGGTCGATTGTTGGTCAATGAACTGCTCGTTGGCCTTTTGCTGGGGCTCGGCGTTAACATCCTGTTCTCGGGCGTTCAGGTCGCCGGTCAAATCGTTAGCCAGCTCAGTGGGATGTCATTGGCCGATGTTTCGAGCCCCGGCTTCGATGAGGACATCCCAGTCTTCGCGCAGTTGTATTATTTTCTCACCCTCGCCGTGTTCGTTGCCGTCGGCGGCCACCGGATCGTAACGCAGTCACTCCTCGAAAACTTTACTACGCTCCCACCAGGCCATGCCGCGCTGGGAAACAGTTACGTCGAAGTGCTGACCGGCATCATGACGCAAGCATTCGTCCTCGGAATCCGCGCCGCCGCTCCGCTACTTACGGCGCTACTGCTCGCGAACTTGATCCTCGGATTGATCAGCCGCACACTGCCGCAAATCAACGTCATCGCCGTAGGCTTCGGCGTGAATTCCTTGCTGACGCTCGGCCTGATGATGCTTACGATCGGTGCTGCCGCCTGGGTGTTTCAGGACCCTTCGGTCGACGTCATGGGCCGGATTCAAGAAGCCCTCGCGCATTAATTGGCTGCACTATTTTTCCTCTAGCCTCTAGCCCCCATCCCCCAGCCCCTGCTCCATGGCCGAGTCGTCTGGCGAAAAATCATTTGATGCGACACCCCATCGGCGTCAAGAGGCGCGCGAACAGGGGCAGGTCGTATACAGCCAGGATCTCGCATCTGCCGCGATGCTCATGTTAGGCGCTGTGCTCATCATGACGCTCGGCGGCGCGCTAATGACCTATTGCGTTGAGTTCTTGAGACACCAACTGGCGGATCTGCCCGATCTGCAAGCTTCGCCCCAAAATGTTGTGCATGACACGGTTCGCATTAGCCTGACGCTCGCCGTTGTGCTACTACCAATCCTGGGGCTGATGATGCTCGGCGGCGTGCTCAGCAGCGTGCTGCAAATTGGCCTCTTGTGGATTCCCGACCGCCTCGCCCCGGATATCAGTCGCATCAGCCCCGCTTCGGGCCTGAAAAGAATCTTCTCGCTGTCCGGCACCGCTCGCTTGGGCTTCGGCCTCGTGAAAGTATTTTTAGTGAGCGCCGTCGCAGTCACCATTGTGTCGATGCGTTGGAACGATGTCTTGCGCTCCACCGGGCTCGACACCCCACAATTCGCTAAATTCTTGGTGAGCCTTTCACTGAATATCGTACTTTGGATTGGCTTCGTTCTGCTGCTGCTCGCAATACTCGAGTACGGTGTGCAGCGGTGGAAGCACGAGCAAGACTTGCGGATGACCTACCAGGAAATCCGCGAAGAGATGAAGAACGTGCAGGGTGATCCGCAACTTGTCGCTCGCCGCCGCGCTATTCAGCGGCAAATGGTGATGCACCGTATTTCGACCAGCGTGCCGAAGGCAGACGTTATCGTGACGAATCCCACCGAGCTGTCGATCGCCATTCAATACGATCCGCAGGAAATGGCTGCACCGGTGGTCGTTGCGAAGGGCGCCGGCGTGCTGGCTCAGCGCATTCGTCGTTTGGCGTTGGAAAACAACATTCCGGTGGTCGAGCGCAAGCCATTGGCGCAATTGCTCTATAAAGAAGTCGACATCGGCAAACCGGTTCCGACCGAGTCGTATGCCGCTGTGGCTGAAGTGCTCGCCTATGTGTACCAGCTGCAAGGCAAGAAATTGCAGCTACCGCCGCGGGCCGCCTGACGCAAGATTCGTCTTTCCGACGCATTTCCCCGCTCGCACGCATCCGCTCGCGCTGCGATAATGCTGTCTTTGAACCGCTTTCAAAGCGATATAATACCTGTCGATGCATTCCAAGATATCTTTCCTTCATACGCCGGCACCAATTTTAGTTGCCTCTTCCGCGGTCGTATTGCTTCTGACAACCGCGAGCATCGGCTTCGCCGCCGACTTCATCCAAGGCATCGACGTCTATCACGGCGATGGCGAAGTCGCCTGGAAAACCGTAAAGAAAAACGGCATCGACTTCGCTTTTGTCAAGGCGACCGAAGGCACGAACTTCGTCGACAAGCGATTCGAAGAAAACATGAAAGGCGCGACGGCTGCAGAGGTGCTGATCGGCCCCTACCACTTCTGCCGCATCGACAACGACAAAGACGGCAAAAAATTCGAGAGCTACGACGGCAGCGCGTTCACGCCCGGCTCGGATCGTTACGATGACGCCGTCGCCGAAGCAAAGGCGTTCCTTCAGGTGATCATGCCGTACTATCAATCGGGCCGTTATCTGCCGCCGGTTGCGGATGTCGAAGGCCTACCCAAATTTGGCGACGCGAAACTCGAGCGACAGTTCATCTCCAATTGGATGCAAGTGTTTTCCGACGAAGTTCAAAAGGGCGTCGGCACCCGGCCAATCATTTACACGAGCAAGTCGGGCGCTAAAACACGCTATACACCCGAGTTTATTGAGGGCCAGGAACTATGGCTCGCCTTCTGGAAGAAGTCTGGTATCGAATCCCCGCCAACATCCGAGGATGCGCCGGGCTGGAAGCCCTGGTTATTCTGGCAATGGTCTGCCACCGGCAGTGTCGACGGCGTGCCGGGCAGCGGCAAACATCACGACTGTGATAAGGACGTCTTCCGCGGCGAGCGAAAAGAGCTCGAAGCGCTGCTGATCCACCGATGAGCCGATGCGGAATATAAGACGTAGTCGTAACAGCCGCCGCGTTGCGGCTGAAACTTTTGTCGGCAGATGAATATTCTTCACAGCCACGCGCTGCCAGTTTGCCATCAGGCCTCGATAAGTCGCTTCGTCACGATTTTGAGAATTTGACCGTAATCCTAGGCCGAAGCGCTAGCCGCATCGCGACTGTCATAGCCGTAGCGCTGAAAGTACGGAGCCCAACGCCCTCGTACACGGTCGGCCACCTCCGCTGGCAGCTGATACTTGTTCGTTTTGTAGCTGCTCGTTCGCGATGTGTATTTTAGTATCGCAGGTTCCACGAGCGCAAAGTCGCCCAATCCAAGCGACTGGTAGATCTGCCGCATTTCGCCCACGGGATCCTTAACAAGATCTTCGTAGCGAATATCCACCAATCGCCCCGGCGGAATCAGCTCGCGGTCTTGCTCGAAGCACTCATACATGCGAACGAAATTATTGAGCACCGCGTTTTCCACCCAGCCGCCATCGTCGTGAGGAACTTGAAAACCCTCTACTTCGCTGAGCGACTTCCACAACCGCACCGTCGAGGGATAGATCACGAGCGGGTCACGCACGATGTGAATGAACCGCGCATCGGGAAAAACTTCCAGAATCGTGCGCACCCGCGCCGTGTGCGTCGGAGACTTTAATACCAATCGGCGGTTGTTCGCCAGCGCCACCCGCTGCACAAACTCCTTCCACTTCTTCTTCCACCATTCGCGCTCCGCAGGTTGCAACGATCGCAGGTCCAAGTACTCGTCAGCCACCGGCCCATGATTCGGAAATGCCCACGCCAAATAAGGTGACGGTACTCCCAGGTTCACGAGCGCGAATTCATCCTCCTGGGGCCGATCGAATCCGGCCGCCATGTTGTCCATCGGCCGCTTCGCGGGAATCAGCAGGCTCGCGATTTTTGGCACGAACCAGGAAGTCCACAAAAAATCATGGGGCGCGAGGCACTGGTAAGTCGTTGGGCAGGTGTGCTGCTCATCGAGCATCAGCAATTCATGCAACAACGTGGTGCCGCTCCGCCAATGGCCGAGCACGAACAACGGCGGCTCCTTGAGCTTCGTTTGTCGCACCCGGCTGCTAAACAGGCACCATTCGAAAACGCCGCACAACGTGTTTAGCAGACTGGTCGCCCCCACCGAGGCGACCATCGGCCAGCGGCTCGGAGATACGGCGAATCGATTCCGAACGAGCAGCTTTGTGAACGTGAAGACGTCCATCCCATGCCAAAACCGCAAAGCCCACCAGGGATAATAGTGCAGTGGCTTTGTAGAATACGGCCGCTGCGCGGGCTCGGAGTTGGGCTGAGTCATGCAAAATCAATCGGTAAAACGGCGGACGGGCGATTTGGAGAACTTCAATTGTAATTCGTGGCGGCACACGCTTTAAGCGCGACAATAACGCGGTTTTTAACCACGAAGGCACAAAGCACACGAAGATAAAAATGTCGTTTGAATTCAAATCCTTCGTGTTCTTCGTGGCTTTGTGGTGAATACTCCTACGCACGGCAACCGCCGTCACCTGCCCTAATTCAAGATGCCGCTTCGACTTCCGGCAATGAAGCATTTGCTTTCTTATCGACGCCGCCGACATGCCCGACTTTTTTTAAAATTCTTCGCCGCAATGGGAATAACTCCGAAATAGCCCCTCGAATTGTATTGCGATAGTCGGGACGTGGTAGAATCAACCACGGCCAATGCCACCGGCTATCAGCGGAATTGGCTAACGGAGAGAGGCAACAGGTGGCACTTTCGCGGACAGACTTTGTCGTCTTGATCCACGATCATGCTCCGGCATTATACCGGATCGCCTATCGGCTGGTCGGCGATCCCCACGATGCGGAGGATGTCGTGCAGGAGACATTGCGCAGTGCGTGGAAGAGTCGCGAGAACTTTACGAGCGGGCGCGGTCAACGAGCGTGGCTAGCCGCTATCCTGCGCCGTAGAGTGATCGATCGTTGGCGTCGTGCTGGCCGGCGAACGGTGCTCGTTGGTGATGGTCCTTTGGAGGTGCCGGTAGCGGCAATGGACCCCACCGCGAACGAGTTCACAGACGAAATGCAACAGGCTCTCTCTCAACTTCCCCCGGAATTGCGCGAGTCCCTCCTGTTGGTTGTCGTGGGCGAACTTACGCACCAAGAAACGGCCAACGCACTCGGTGTACCGCTCGGCACTGTTCTGTCGCGCGTCAGCCGTGCCCGCCAACGGTTACGAAAGCATTTGCTTGAATTAAGCCACGCTTAGAAACCGATAACACACACGCAGCAAGAAACGCGCGTGCCTCGCCTCGAGGTTCTTGGTCGCCAGGTGGGCGGTACCCAGAACCCGACTGTTCAAGGTCTGCGATCATGTCGTATCCGCATTCGAAGCCGAACTCACTCGGCGACGCTTATTCGATTCCAGCCGAATCGATCGGCGCTTCAGATCAATTACTCCCGTTCGTGCAATCGCTCGATACTGCCGTCGACACTGCCCTCCGCAGCGTGCCCCTTCCGGACGGCATGTTGACGCGGCTCCAAAAGCTGGCCTTCACGGTGCCAGACGAAGCGGCCGGTCGCATGGATTATCTCGGTTGTTAGGAGTCCAGCGGGCGCTCTGTATCTGTCGTATCGCTCGGTCTGCGAAATCATCAACGCCGTGGCGATTGATGTGACAGCCGGGCCGCGACAATGCTGGTATCAAGATGCTGTTCCGTTAGAATTGAGAGTATCGCAGTTGATGCGTACTCTTCGCTTCGTATTCGGCGACCGGCAGGCCGTCGAACACCCGGAACACCCATTTTCCCAGCATGAAATTGGTCAGCGCCAGAATTTCAATTCGGCGACTCGCTCGCATGCGATCGCTGTTCGCGCCGACATATCTTCTGTTGGGGTTTGCTGTTGCCGCCTTCTGCCCACGCCCCGTCGCTGCCGCCGAGGCGACCGAAGATTTTGTCAAAGGCCTGCAAGAGCGCGGGCTGGATGAGCTCGCGATTGAGTATCTCGATAAAGTAAAAACGAGCCCCATCGCGGATGATGCGACAAAAAAGCGCGTGCCCTACTTACGCGGCGTCGCACTTCTCGACAAGGCGAAGCGCTCAACCGATCCTGCCGAACGCAACAAGTTGCTCGATTCGGCTCGACAAGAGCTCGAACAATTTGCCGACACGAACCCCAACAGTGTTCCCGGCGCCGAGGCCCAGCTGCAGTTGGCCATGGTGCAAATGACGCGCGGCCAAGAGTTGGCTGCCCAATCTGCAGCGCTGCCCAAAGAGAAAACGTACGACGCTCAGCGAAAAGACTTGGGTCGCGAGGCGCGCCTGCACTTCGCTGACGCTCACGAAACATTCGGTCGCGCCGAGTCGGCGTTCAGCGCCGAACTCGACAAGCTACCGCCCACAACCAGCGCCGAAGCTCGCGAAGACTCGGGCAGCAAGCGCCAGGATTTGCGCGGCCGCGTGGCTCAATTGAAATTCTTGGCGGCTCAAATGCAGTTCGAATCGGCCGAGACTTATCCGCCCGAAGCCGACGAATTCCGCAAGCTGCACGCGACCGCCGCCGAAGAGCTTTCCGCCGTTTACGACGAGTTCGGCCGCACATTGCTCGTCGGCCTGTACGCCCGGTTGTACGAAGGTCGCTGTTATCAGGCGGTCGGCAACTACGCGCTCGCGCTCGGCTGCTACGACGAGCTGATGGGCAAGGACAATTTGCTCGGTCCGTTTCGCAAGCTTGCCGCCTCCGCCATGCAACACAAGGCCGAGGTGCTCATCGCTCAAGAAAAGTTCGATGCCGCCATTGAGGCCTGTAACGTCTGCCTCAAAGACGCTCACAAGGACGAGGAAAAACAGGCTGAGTGGGTCGGCGTTCGCTACGAACTTGCACAAGCTCTTTCGAAAAAAGCTGTACACGCGAGCGACGGTTCAGCCGAACAGCGCAAACTTCAACTGGAAGCGCGTGAGTCCTACAAGCTCGTTGCCAAATCGCCGGGCGAATTTCAAATTGCTGCTCGGGCAGCGGCGAATGCCGGCGACGCGTCGACCATCGCTTCCGACACGCCGACTTCTGGCCACACGAAACCCGATAAGGATGAGCCACGCAACTTCCAGGCTGCTTACGATGCGGGCAAAGAAGCGCTGGCTTCCTATAATTCTGCCAAGTTGGCGATTCCCAGCGCCGAGCGCAACAACCCCGAGGCAGTGCCCGATCTAAAATCTCAAATGGAACGCGGCAAAGACGATGCCCGCCACTACTTTCAGGCTGCGATCTCACTCGTCGGTCCCGATACGGACGTGAAGCAGCTGAATGAGGTTCGCTATTTCCTTTGCTGGCTGTACTGGGAAGCGGAGGACTATTACCGTGCTGCCGTCCTCGGCGATTTCCTGGCGCGTCGATATCCCGACCTCCCGTCAGCGGCTTCGTCTGCCAAAATCGCGATGGCCGCTTATGAACACCTCTATAACGACGCCGCTCTGAGAAAATCAAAAAATGACGACGGCAACTTCGAATCGCAGAAAATGGCACAAATCGCCGAATTCATCACCCGCCGCTGGCCCGGCACAGATACCGCGGACGCCGCGTTCGGCATCCTTGTCACCTTTGCTATTCACGCCGACAAACCAGACGACGCCGAGAAACTGTTAAAGCAGGTTTCGGAGCAGGCCCGCCCAAAACTAGAGCTGATGCTCGGCAACTCGCTGTGGGCACGTTATCTCGAAGTCTCGCAGACCGGCCAGCCCGATCAACCAGAAAGCGAGCAGGCGACGAAGCTGAAAACGAGCGCGATTACGTATCTCAAGCGAGGTTTCGACGCCGCCAAACAGGAATCGCCACTCAGCGAAGCAGCCGTTTCCGCCGCGCTCTACCTGGTTCAAGCACGTTTGAGCGATGGCGACTATCCGGCAGCAATCGCCATGCTGGAAGACAAGCAGGACGGACCGCTCGCACTCATCGAAAAACAAGAGCCAGCCGCATCGAAGCCACAGTATGAAGTCGAAGCTTACAAGGCCGCGCTGCGTGCGTATGTGTCCGTTTCGCCTCCTCAAGAAAAAAAGGCGATGAACATCGTGCAATCGCTCGAAAAAGTGGTCCGGGCGAATGTGGACAAAGAAAAAGCGTCCGACCAACTCACGCGGATCTATATCGGCGTAGGAAGTGCACTTCAGAAGCAGATGGACGACCTCCGCGCCGCGGGCAAACCGTTCGAAGCCAATCGTGTCGCTGCGGCCTTTGCTAAATTCCTCGACAAGATTCGCGAACAAGATGCCACCCCCAATTGGCCCACGCGCGTGTGGCTCGCCCAAACCTATTACAACATGGGCACCGCAAAGTTCGGCACATCTCACCCCGCCGGCGCCGCGGCGCCCACGACCGAAGAATTGAGCAAAACCGGCCGCGATTACGTCACGAAAGCGCGCGATGCGTATCAGCAACTGCTCACCGACCTCGCGAAGGATCCCCAGCTAGCACCACGCGATACCGCCGCCCTCGCCATCAAAATGCAACTTGGCGAG
>DATBAY010000082.1:0-16893 GCA_036271295.1 Lacipirellulaceae bacterium
ACGCGGCTATCGTTGTTGGAGTTTGCCCTCCCTTGTCCGCCTTGTTGCTGTTGCGTCGGGTTGCTGTTCTGCGACTGGGTGTTGCCGCCCTGATTTGATTTGGCGATCCGCGTTTTCACGCCGATGAGATCCAACACGGTGTTCAGGCGCACGCTACCTTTCTGCTTCGTATCGACCGTAACGCTCGAGATGGCTTTCGCCTGACCCGCGCCGGTAAAGGCCCCGCCTTGGCGATAGGCGATGATGAAGTTCGTTTCATCTGTCGTCAATACTTGAGATAGCTGCTGCTGGAGCGCATTGAGGTCGTCCATATTGACGTCGATCTTCGGCGTGCCGTCCGAGCGGATGTTGGCTTCGGCGCTATCGACCGTGAGATACGCGGCCCAGCCGCGATTTAGATCGCCGTTCGAGTTGTCCGCGTTATCGATTTGCGCGAGGTTCTGCTCGTTTCCATCGATTGCGAAGTTGCGATTGAGATCGGCGCCGTACAGCAGCGCCGGAGTGACGCCCCGCACGAGGAGCAACTCATCGATCGAGGCAATCGGGCCATTCCGCGGAGCATATGGATGGGGCAGGGCGGCGTAATAGTCGCGCTCGGCTCCTTGTTCGCGGGCATCATCATCTGAGTCGATCCAATCGAGGATCGCATCGGCAATTTGCTCGGTCATGCCGGGCAGCGTCATAAGCAGCGTGCGGCCCGCATTGTCGCCAGATTGATCGGCTAATAAAACGGCGTTGAGATTCAACCTTGCCGATTCGCTTTCGAGACCATACCGAACGCCGCCGAAGTAGCCATCCGTCGTTAAATCGGGCGACAAAATGGTGAACCGCCCGCGGAAGGCGGCCAGCGGATCGTTGTTCACGAGCACGCCCTGAAACGCGTTCGGATTCGAATACAGCCCGCCGGATTGCTGAATCGTGCTTGGATCCTGCATCAGCACGGCTTTGGCATATTCGACGCCCGACTCGGCCAGGTTGCTCGCTTGCAGCTGACGTCCGTGCGCACGCGCGGCTTGATGTTCGGCAAACATTCGCTCAAAGAATGCGGCCGCGCCGAGCGTTAGCATCGCGACGACAATGAGCGTCAGCACGAGTGCGCTTCCGCGGCGAGAACGAGATGTCAACGAGCTATTCATTGCTGTTGAATACCGAATCGGTGCCTGACGAACTTGAATCGGTCGCGCTCGAGGACGACGAAGAAGACGACGAAGAAGAATCTGTCGATTGGGCTGTGCTTCCCGCAGACAGGGCCGCCATCGGCAGAAACACGACCTGCTTGTATTCGTGCGTGCCACTTAACGCCTGGGTCGCGCCAATATCTTCTTCGGTGGTGCGCATTTTCTGCGATTTTAACCAGATAGCGACTTCGATCGCCACGGGCAACTGAGGCGTTTGGTTCATATCCCAAGTCGTTGCGAGTTGGCTTCCGTCGAAGTATTGAAATTGAATTTGAACGACTTCCGGCGCAATCAGCGTTCCGCCAGTACCCACAGCACTGCCATTTCCGTTTTGTTCGGAGAACAGAACCAACTGTCGCGGGACCTCTTCACGCACGAGGCCGCCCACACCAGCTTGCGTGCCCGGGGCTAGCGAGGTGGTGGCCTCGCTTCCGGGCTCGACACTATTTCCTGGGCGCACGTAGTAGTGGACGGTCTTAAGATCGGCGGGCGGATTGACGTTGCCGTCCGTCGTAGACGTGCTGGATGTCATCCCGCCCGATCCTGAAGAAACGGGCGAGGGGGCGTTCGTGTATCCGGTAACCGTCGAAAAAAGTTCTTCCTGCCGCGGGATCCGCGTGACGTCGATGTAGATGTCCGAGTCGCTGCCGTTCAGGCCCAGCGGCATCGTAGTGCCGGTTTGGTCGGTCCCAGAACCGCTCGCGGAAGTCGTCGACCCGGAGGACGTCGATGAGCCAGTCGAGCCGGTTGCTGACTGGCCGGAAGTCGAAGAGGTGCTGGCTATTGCTGCAATTTTCGTGGCAGCGGTCGGACCCGACGGGCCGCCCGGCTTCGGCGATCCGGCGGCCGCGTCGACCGTGTCGACATCGAACGGTTTACTCGCCAGCATCAGCGCGGCGAGATCTTTTGTATCTTGCGGTTTATAAATCGATGCGGCGTGAATGTCGTCCGCGATCATCGTCAGCACGCTGCGCGCGAGTTGTGCTTCCTCGACTCGGCTGCGATCGGCGTCGACACGCATCAGGTACAAATTCACGGCCATGCCGATGAGCGTGAGCAGCACCGCGAACAGCGCGATCGATAGGATCAGCTCAAACAACGTAAAGCCAGCGCGCGAAGACCTCATTTCTGTGTTCCTCCGCTAGCCGTCGTTGAACTGGTCGAAGACGTAGTGGAAGAGGTCGAAGAATTTGATTGGCTGCTGGCGTCCGGTGGCGTGTAGTCCGGGTTCGGCATGAACCGCGTGAGATCGAAACGGGCTGGTTGGAGCCGTGCGTCGAGTTTTTGTTCTACCGATACTCGCACCGAAACGAGCTGATCGAGATTCGTGCTGTTCGTTTCGATGGAATACACCCAAGGTACACTGTCATCCTCATTCAGCGTCGCCTGGCTGACGTTCTCCAGCTGGCGCGCACCGCTCAGGAGCTCATCCATGATCGAGGCCGCATAGATTTGCGCCTGGGATTCGCCCTCGGTCAGCGACGCCGTTTGGTCGGCCAGTCGCATCACTTCGCCAAGTGCGGCGAGTGACCCGGCCAGAATCGCAAGCGCCAGGATGACCTCAAGCAGCGTGAAGCCAGTTGATGACTTACGTTTGCGCGTGGCTGCGGCCCGCACCTGAGGTTGCTTGGCTTGGCTCATTGGGGAGCCTCGTTACTGACAGCGCTCGACGTTACGAGTCCGGTAACACCACGGAGCGTAACGCGAATGGTTTGGCCTTGGTTATTTTGCAGGACGATCGAAGCGTCCGACGTCGTGCCGTCCGGATTGAACACGATGGGGTCCGACCAGCCGGAGTTGCCCATCGAACCATACAATGCTGCGACTTGATTCGATGAGGCGATGTCGGCCGAGGCGAAGATTACGTCGTCCGGAAGCCGCGGCCTGGAAAGACGCAAAATATCCTGGGCCGAATGTTCGCCGTCGGTGGTATCCGGCGGTGGCTGACTGCTTTCGGGGAGACTTAATTTATCGAGCGCGACGAGTTGAAATCTGGCTCCCTTGGGTTCGCAGCGGAACGCCTGGATTTCACCCGATTGCAGCGCGGTCATGCGGCCGCGTGTGAGCGCATCGCGCAGGATATCATCTGCCGCGTTCAAATGCGCGCGAGAGAACGAGTTGCCAAGAAACGGTAGCGTGATCGATGCGATGATAACGAGCAGCGACATCACGAGCACCACTTCGATGAGCGTGAATCCGCTTCGGCGGATGGCGGCCTGACGTGGTGCGGTGGCGTGAATCATCCGAGGGCGCGCTCGCTATTCCCAATTGCCGATATCGTCGTCGGTGCCGTCTTGCCCATCGGGCCCGACAGACCAGACATCAAACGTTTCCGGGTTGTGTTTGCCGGGCGCCGCGAAGCGGTAGTCGCGATCCCAAGGATCGGCCGGAACCTTAGGCGAATCGAGGTACGGTCCGTTCCACCGACTGGCCGTGTTCGCATCGCTCGGCTTCGAGATGAGACCACTCAAATCGTTCGGGTAGCTGCGGGTGTGGAACTTGTAGAGATTAACGGCGCTTTTAAAGATGCCCACCTGGCCTTTCGCAGCGTCCTTCAAGGCACGCTCCTGGGTGCCGCTGAACATCGTGACCACCATCGACGCCAGCACCACGAGAATCGCTAGTACCAGCAACAATTCGATGAGCGTAAAGCCGGACCGGCCGTTTCGACCTCGCTGTCTCGGCCGATCTGTTTGCAGAGCGATCATTTTGCGGAACTCCTATTTCGATAATTTGGTTTGGCGCTAATTCGCGCAGTTGTTTGTAAGCGAGGGTTTTTAATTATACACGAGCTCGTTACATCGCCGTGCTCATCTTCAATACCGGCACTAGTAACGCAATAACTACGAGTAGCACCACGCCGGCCAGCATCACGAGCATCAATGGTTCCAGTAGGCGGACGAACAAATCGAGCCGTCGCCAGGTGTCGCGTTCGAGCGTATCGGCGATGTGTGGCAAAACGTTTTCCAGGTTGTTGGATTGTTCTCCGACGGCGATCATTTCAACTACGTCGGCCGGAAACCGCCCGCTGGCCGCGAGCGGCGTGGCGAGCGACTCGCCGGCCGAAATGTTCTCAGCGGCTTCGCGGATCGTCATCGACAGGACCTTGTTGCCGGTCGAATCGGCGCTGATGTCGAGTGAGCGTACGATCGGTACGCCGTTGGTAAGTAGCGTACCCAGCACGCGGCAAAACCGAGACACCGCCATGCTAAGGTAAATTCCGCTCACGATCGGCACCTTCAGGCGGAGCTTATCCAGCAGCAGTCGGCCTTCCTCGGTTTTTGCCCTGCTACGAATTATTAACCCCGCCACAACCAGCCCGGCAGCGATGAAAATGCCGTACGCTTGCAAAAAGCGGCTGAGCCAAAGCAGCCAGTCGGTAACGATCGGTAGTTCGCCACGCTCGCGTAGCCGAGTAAACAGCCGTTCAAACTTAGGCACGAAGAAGATAATCAGCACGTTCACGACGATCGTGCCCAAACAGAACAGAATCGCCGGGTAGGCAAGTGCACCGACCACCTTGCCACGGAGCTCGTCTTGTTGTTCAGTGAATTTCGCGAGCCGGTCAAGCGCTTCTTCGAGAAAGCCACCTTCACCACCAGCGCGGATGATGCTCGTAGCGAGCTCGCCAAACGCTTTCGGATGGCGGACCATGGCGTCGGCCAGGGTGGCGCCTTCCTGCACCCGAGAGTGCACATCTTCCAGCACGATAGCCAGGTTTTTATGCGGCGTTTGTTCGCGCAGCAGATCGAGCGAGCGAAGCAGCGGCACGCCGCTCCCCAGCAGCGCGGAAAGCTGGCCGTACATGCCAGCCATAATTCGGGCGCTCACTTTCGCGGTTGCCTTCACGCCGGCCGGGCGGCCGTCGACCGACGCAACCTTGAGCGGAAACAGGTCCTTGCTCGAGAGCGTGGCAACCGCCTCGCGTTCCGTGCCCGCCGAAAGCGTACCTTCCACCTTCTTACCTGCGAGATCGCGCGCGATGTAGGTGAATTCGGGCATATTCGTAAGGGGGAAGGGGGAGTGCGGAAGGGGGAAGGAAGGCTAATGATTTCCGCCCTCCACCTTCCGCCTTCCCCCTTGTTTTATAGCCTGTCGCCTTTCGTGACGCGGAGCACTTCGTCGATCGTCGTGATGCCACTGAGCACTTTCAGCCAGGCATCTTCGCGGAGGGTGTGCATTCCGTTAGCTACGGCCGCTTTGCGAATTTCCCAGCTGCTCGCTCGGTCGTGAGCAAGTTGGCGAATCGCATCGTTCGTGACGCACAATTCGAAAATGCCTTGTCGACCGACGAAGCCAAGCTGCCGGCAATTGCGGCAACCTTTTGGCTGATACAGGGGCTTGCCGCGCTTTTTGAACTCCTCCCAGGGGAAGTCCTTCGGCAGGTCGTCCTGCTTGGGTTCGAAGGGTTCCCGGCATTGCACGCACAGCGAGCGGACAAGGCGTTGGGCCATCACCGCTTCCACCGTGCTCGCGACAAGGAACGTTTCGACACCCATGTCGATCAGCCGCGTATACGCGCTCGGGGCGTCATTCGTATGCAGCGTGCTGAACACCAAGTGACCGGTGAGAGATGCCTGGATCGCGTTCTCGGCGGTTTCCATATCGCGAATTTCGCCGACGAGCACGATATCCGGGTCATGACGCAAAATCGAACGGAGCGACGCGGCAAACGTGAGCCCGATCTTCGCGTGGACCTGAATCTGATTGATGCCTTCGAGCTGGTATTCGACCGGATCCTCCGTCGTGATGATCTTGGTCTCCTCGTCCTTGATCTCCATCAGCGAGCTGTAAAGCGTCGTCGTTTTACCGGAACCGGTCGGCCCCGTGACGAGGATAATACCGTGTGGGATGCGAATTAGTTCGCCATATTCTTTGCCCAGCTCCGGCTCCATGCCGATGCCCGCGAGCGAGAGCTTCATGCGGCCCTTATCGAGCAACCGCATAACGATGCCTTCACCGTGCAGCATCGGGATAACCGATACGCGGACATCGATTTCGCGACCGGAAACGCGGAGCTTGATGCGGCCGTCCTGTGGCAGCCGCTTTTCGGCGATATTCAGCCGGGCCATGATTTTAAGGCGGCTGATGATCGCGGCCTGGAACCGATTGATCTCTGGCGGCACCGGCTGCGGGTGAAGCATGCCATCGATACGATAGCGAACCCTGATGCCCGCGGCTTGCGATTCGATATGCACGTCGCTAGCTCGCGATTCGATCGCTTCAATCAAGATTTCATTCACGAGCCGGATAACCGACGCTTCCTGCGCTTCCTCCCCTAATTCGCCGTCGACATCGATTTCATCGAGGAGTTGGATGTCCTCCTCTTCCTGCTGCGCCATCAGGTCGTCGATCGTTTCGCTGCCGACACCAAGATGCGCTTTGATCTGACGGGCGATTTGCTCTCGCTGCGCTAAGACGGGTTCGATCGTCAGGCCCGTCGTGGCACTGAGCTCGTCGAGCGGATACAGATCGAACGGATCGCTAGTCGCGACTTGCAGCGTGCCATTATGCCTCTGCAGCGGGAAGAGCGAGTGGCGATGGATGAGCTTGAGGGGGAAGTTTTGCAGCAGCGAAAGATCGATTTTATGTTGTTCGAGATCGACAAACGGAATGCCCACCTCATCGCCCAGCGCCTTGAGGGCCGCTTCCTCGGTCACAAGGCCGAGGTCGACCGCAGCCACGTCGAGCCGAGTCGCATCCGGGCGATCGATGCGCAATTGGCTCAGCTGCTGGGGCGATAAGAGCCCGCGTTTCACTAGAATTGCGCCTGCTTCCATCGAATTTCCGTTGTTCCTGAATGCGAACCGTGCCGGTCCAATCCATTATGCGGCTCCGAAAGCGTCGCAGCAAACAGCCGAGAAGCGGCATGAAATAGCCGCAATTTGGCCGCATTCACCGACGGAGATGTCGATGGCCGATCGGCGTGGCCGCCGATGCGAAGCTTTCCGCGCGCCGAATCTCAGCACGCTCACCGCTTCCATTCGTTACGTCTCGAGTCCTTTTCGAGTTGCCTCCCAATTATCCAAACGCGGCGTTACGCCGCGTCCTTTCCACTTTTCGATTTATCGTCGCCGCGATTTCGTCCGCCCCGGCCCTGACCATCTTGGCCACCGCGACCGAATCGTCCACGGAAACCGCCAAAGCCTTGGTCCTGAACATCGAAGCTGTCGCCCATCATTTTTTGAAGCTGGGCCTGCTGTTCCGGCGTCAGCACATCGATCATTTTCTTTCGCGCGTCAGCCTGCAGTTCCTTGATTTTGGTTTGCAGCTCTTCCTGAACTTCGGCCGCCCGCTTTTCGAGCTTGTCACGCTGTTCGTCGGATAAGTTCAGCGCTTCGGCAACGTCGCCACCCGTGAGAGCGCTCGCGCCGCGTTGGCGCATCTTGTTTTGCAGGTCGATCTGCTTGAGTCGCTCCAGTTGGTGCGGCAGCAACACGCCATCCAATTTCTTTTCCATGTCTTTGTTGATTGATTCGAACTTGGTGCGGATCTCATCGAACTTTGCGCGGCGGTCTTCGTCGCTGGCACCCTGCAGCCCTTGGAACATGCTACCCATTTCTTCGCGGACCTTGGTGCGCATGTCGTCCGATAGGGCGTGGACCTTATCTTTTTGTTCGTCTACCAGCTGCAGTTCTTGCTGAACTTCATCGCGCATCGCCAAGCCGAGCAGTCCGCCGCCGCCGAAACCGCCTGGGCCGCCGGGCCCACCGAATCCGCCTGGAGGCGGGCCAGGGGGTTGCGCGAAACCACTGCTACAGAAAACTACCGTTACCACCGCGAACGCCAACGACGAGAGCCAAGCGCGAATTCTCATCGAACTATCCCTTTGCCAAGAAGAAGAGGGAGGACGCGGGAGAGCGATCGGGCACGCTCCGCTCCACGGCTCCCAGTAAGACTTAACCCCAAGCGGGGCAAAAAGTATCGTACTCCTCCCACGGCAATATGTTCAGATGGATTCGTCGCAATTGGCCTTCCTGGCTGTTGCGACGAAACCAGGATCGTCGAGATCCGGAATCGCTTAAAATAGATTCTCACCGCAAGAAAGCCTTGAAAACTACCGGCAATTTGCGTAAAGTAGTGCGCAAACAAGGTTTACGTTCATAAGATGGGCAGTTTGCCATGACGCCTGCTGAGTTAATGCAGTTAGCCATTGAAAAGTGCCGCGAGGGCATTGCTGCCGGACAGAGCCCCTTTGGTTGTGCCATCGAGCAGCGCGGCAAGGTGATTTCGTGCTCGCACAACACCGTCGTTATGACGACCGATATCACAGCCCACGCGGAGATCAACGCGATTCGCGAGGCCTGCCGCAGCCTCGGAGATATCTTTCTCGACGGGGCGATCGTCGCCACCACCTGCGAGCCATGCCCCATGTGCATGGCGGCCCTTCACTGGGCCCGAGTTGATACGGTGTACTACGGCGCCACGATCGATGATGCGGACGACGCCGGTTTCAATGAGTTACAGCTGCCGGCTGCCGAGCTGCTACGTTTGGGTGGCAGTAACCTGAAACTCATCGCACAACTGTTGCCCGATGAATGCAAACAGCTCTTTACGGATTGGAAGAACAACCCCAAGCGAGTGGCTTATTAGGGGCTGGGGACTGGGGACTAGAGCCTGGGGATTCCGGAGAACACGCCGTGAGCGTTTCGAGTTACCGAGATCTCGACGTCTGGAAACTCGCCGTGAGCTTATCTCTAGCAATTTATAAGCTTAACTCTGCTTTTCCAGACTCTGCGAAATTCGGCCTCGTCAGTCAGATGCGCCGATGTTCTATTTCGGTTCCCTCGAACATCGCGGAAGGTCACGCGCGCCGGCCAACCCGGGAGTTCATTCGATACGTGTCCATTGCGCTAGGTTCATTAGCTGAAGTAGAAACGCGACTGCACATCGCAAAAGAGCTTGGGTACGTTTTATCAGATACACCGCTGATCTGTTTCAAAGTATGGACCGGTCCGGCAAGCAGTTACGCAGTCTCACAAAGTCCCTACAATCAAGATTGAACAGATCAGATTTTTGATTCCCCCAGCCCCTAGCCCCAACCCCCCAGACTCTTGGTCACCAAAATCGAAATCGCCGCCGACTGGCTCACCCGCTACACGGGCATGCCGCTCGATCGCTTTGGCCCCTACGTGCTGCTCACGAATTTCCGCGACTACGTGCAGCGCTTTGCCGCTCGGTTTGCCTGCGATATCTACGGCGATAACCGGCCCATGCAGGCCGCCACGAACGACGCCGGCCTGACGATCATCAACTTCGGCATTGGCTCGCCAAATGCCGCCACGATCATGGATTTGCTCACCGCCTATCATCCGCAGGCGGTACTGCTGCTTGGTAAATGCGGCGGTTTAAAGCATGCGACCGAAATCGGCCATTTCATTCTGCCCATCGGCGCCATTCGCGGCGAAGGAACTTCGGACGACTATCTCTCGCCCCTCGTGCCGGCGCTGCCTTCCTTCAAGCTCCACAAGTTCGTCTCGCAAAAGTTAGTTGAGAGAGGCCTCGATTACCGCACCGGCGTCATCTACACCACGAATCGCCGCGTGTGGGAGCACGACCAGAAGTTCCGCGACCAACTGCAGGAGTACACCCCAATCGGCATCGATATGGAGACTGCCACCATCTTTGTCGTCGGCCATAAAAACCAGATCGCGCGCGGTGCGTTACTGCTGGTTTCGGATAAGCCCCTTACTCCAGAGGGGGTTAAAACGAGCGAAAGCGATGCGCGCGTTAATCGCGATTGGTCGGACGTGCACCTTTCGATCGGCATCGATTCCCTCGCCGAAATTGGCGAAAAAGGCGAAGAGATCAAGCATTTTCAGTATTGAAGTCCGAACCGATCGGCTGCCGCGGGCCTCGGCCACGTCAGCCCGTCTTCCGGCTTTCTCAAAAAATGCGTGCCCTATTCATGGCAAATTCATACAATCCGTGTATGATGGGCAACTGGTAAAGTCGCTAAAGTTGCGTTTGAACCCTGGTTCATGAGTAGCCGACGCGAGGTTAATCAGGCGAAGTATCACCGTTGGCGGGTAATTAAAGGAGCGTCTAATGAAGTTGAACAGAATGAAGTTTCATCTCGCGGCAGTGGCCGCGGTTGCGGTTTGCTATGCCGCCGCGTCGAATGCAATGGCAGGCACCATTGCGAACTGGACTTTCGAAACAACTCAGCCAATTGGGTTTGGGCCGTACGCCCCGGAAGTGGGTGCCGGTTCGGCAAGTGGTTCTCACGCGGGTTCGAGCACCTATAGCTCGCCCGCTGGTAACGGCTCGGCCCACTCCTTCAGCTCGAATACTTGGGCCGTGGGCGACTATTACCAATTTCAAGTAAACACGACGGGTGATTCGCAAATTGGCTTGGTCTTCGACCAAACGAGCAGCGGCACCGGTCCACGCGATTTCAAGGTGTCCTACAGCACCGATGGCACGACGTTCACCGACACCGGCTTCACTTCGCAATCGCCAGTTAACGGCTCGCCGAACACTCCTTGGGGAGCGACCGCTGGCGTGCAGAGTCTTTTTCGCCGCTTTGTCGATTTGAGCACGATTCCGGCAGTCGAGAATCAAGCGAATTTGTTCCTCCGCATTGTTGATACTTCGACGACCTCGGCCAACAACGGCACCGTGGCGGGTGGTGGTACGAATCGCGTCGATAACGTCTCGGTTCTCAGCGAGGTGCCGGAACCTTGCTCGCTGCTCCTCACGATGCTTGGCCTGGCCGGATTTGGCCTTGCTCGTCGTCGCTAAGGTTTAGCTACTTTTTGATATCCATGATCGCCGCGCCCACTGGGCGCGGCGATCTTTTTTTTGCGGCTATTTCTCATTTTGGGAGCGGTCTCCGACTGCGATTGCGGCCAGTTAAACCGCGAGCTCGAGTCGCGTGCAATCGGCGTCGGAGACGCCTCCTGCAAAAAGGGCGCATCCCAAACGTCAAAGTTAAACTCGGGGCGTCCTTTTTCACAAAAATCGGCGGAAAATCCACAGCCAATTGATAGACGCGGCCCGTGACGGCACGCTATCATTACTGAAAGCTGGCGGATTGCGGAATAATTGTGCGGGTCCCGGCGAAGTATCCCGGGCCGAGTGGCGTTTTTTGCGACGAGAGACGGCAGGATGCGTTTAGAAAACGGGCTTCGACGCGGCTACCGGTGGGCGCTAGCCTGGGCGGGGATGGCAGGTCTGCTGGTTTCGGCCGGTTGCGGCGGCGATGGCAAAGTGCCTCGCAGTCCGGTCATCGGCAGCGTGAACATCGATGGCAAACCAACAGCCGGCGTAATGCTCATCTTTTGTCCGACCGATGGTTCCCCGGAGGTGCAAAAGCTGCGGCCATCTGGAATGACAGGTCCCGACGGCAAGTTTCAGTTGATTTCCATCACACCGAACGATGGCGCGCCGCCGGCCCACTACAAAGTGCTTATTCAATGGCCGTCGGGTACGCCTGGAGCGTCCGGCAGGGTCGGAACGGGCGAGGATCGACTGCACGGTCGCTATATGAATTTGGACAAATCCCCGTTCACGGTCGAGATTAAGCCCGGCATGAATGATCTTCCCCCATTCGAAGTGAAATCCAAATAGTTGCGAAGCCGTCCCATCGAACAAATCGCGGTTGGTACTTGATTTACCTAAGCATTTTGAATTAATTCTTTTCATACGGGCCGGGGTTTTGAGGAGTAACGGATGTTTGCAAATCGTTCTCGTCTGCGTGGCTTCACGCTGGTTGAGTTGCTTGTCGTCATCGCCATTATCGGTATCTTGGTCGCGTTATTGCTGCCCGCCATTCAGGCCGCCCGTGAGGCGGCTCGGCGCGCACAGTGTGTAAACAAGGAAAAGCAAATTGGTTTGGCGATTCTGAATTACGAATCGGCGAAGAGGCAACTGCCACTGGCGTATACGCCAAATTACACCGGCAAGCCTTGGACCGGGGTGTGTCCCACGATCGTGCAGGCACCGGCCGGCAATACGACAAACAATTTGCCAAATCATTTCATTTTGACGTTTATTCTTCCGTATCTCGAGTACCAGGCGTTGTACGACCAAATCGACATTCAGTCATCGACGGCTTTGGGCTCAACGGTCACGACAGATTGGAATTGCCTCACTGCGAGCCCGATCAAACACACGATTAATGCCACCGTCACGAACGTCGACATTCCAGATTTCATTTGTCCGTCTGTGGAAAGCCGCCCCGGAACGGCGACGACCGACTATTTTACGATGGTCAGCATGATTCCGAATGGGGCAACGGGCTACTGCGCGGCAATCGACGCAACCCATCTCACTTACCAACCGCGGCAGGTGGAGCGCTTGGCGGGACTGCTGCAAGATACGCCGACCACGATAAGAAAATGCACGGACGGTCTGTCGAAGACATTTATGTTTTTTGAATCGTCTGGCAGGCCGAACAACTATGATCGCAACAAAGCGCTTCTCTCTAACAGCACTCCCGTTAAAGACTACAGATGGGCTGACGGAAGCGTGTACTCTGTTTGGGGCAACGGCCAGGATGTGAACTGTCCTATCACATCCATAATGAACTGCAACAATTACCAAGCGCCCTACAGCTTCCACAACGGCGGCGGCAACGAACTGTTTGGCGATGGCAGCGTGGCGTTTGTAAGTGACAATATCGATCTCGATACGTTCGTTTCGCTATGGACACGGGCCGCGGACGACACGGGCTCGCTGTAAAGAAAACAAAATATCTTTGGTGTCTGCAAAGCCACACCTTATTCGAGGTGTGGCTTTTTTTGCGCAGCCGTTTGCTCTATTTCGGCTCCTGTTGGTGTTGTACGCCTTCAGCGCAAAATGGCGTCACCAATCGGGGGCCATCGACAGCATTGTCATAGCACCGTAGAATTTGCGATTGGCAAGCCGGACCCGCGCGGAACAAGCTGGGCTATCGCGGCCGGTGTGGATTAGGAGCAAGAGAAGATGTGTCGCACTAGGAACTGTGTGTTCGTTTGCGCGCGGTTGAATACGCCGCCGCCATGGTGGCAGCCGTTTCGCCCCCAGTCCCTCGCGATCCCACCCCACTTCGTCGGTCGCCCGCCCCACTAGCCCCGCCCAAGATTTTTGTCGTGCGCCTTGGGGCCGTCGCGCTTCGAGGCCGCGCCCACCCTTAGCCCTTTCCGAAACAACCCCGCGCGGATGTAGTGCCGCTCCCGCAGCAGCCACGATCCCCGCCACAAACCCGCCCAAAAATCACTAGAAGAGGAACATGGAATGAGTGCCCCATCGCGCCGTTCGTACGGCTTCACGCTGGTTGAATTGTTGGTCGTCATCGCCATCATCGGCATCCTGGTCGCCCTGCTGCTGCCCGCTATTCAGGCTGCTCGCGAGGCCGCCCGCCGCACGCAGTGCACGAACAAAATGAAGCAGCTCGGCCTCGCGGTGCTGAACTACGAGTCTTCCAAAAGGGAGCTGCCACCCGCTTATACGCCGAATAATACGACCATCATCCCGCTGACAGGCCCGTGCCCCGGTGTCGCAGGCGTGGCCCCCGTGAGCACCGGACTGGCCCACCACTCGTTTTTAACGTTTATCCTACCCTACATCGAAGAGTCCGCCATCTACGATCAAATCGACCAAAAGATCGATTGGTTCAACAGCACCACGCAGAACTCGCACGGCACGTTCAATAATACGGTTGTTTCCAAAGACCTGGACGAACTCCTCTGCCCCTCGACAGAAACCCGTCCGGGTTCTTTCACGACCGATTACAGCATTATCTCGGCCATCGATCCGGCCAAGTATTGCACGCTGGAAACGAACAACACCTTTGCCCAGAAGCGAAGCACCGACCGCCTAAACGGCATGATCACCGATACAGCGAACACGATCCGCAAAGTGTCGGACGGCATGTCGAAGACTTACTTGCTGTTCGAATCGGCCGGTCGCCCGCACCACTACACCGCGAACCGCACGCTCAAGAACGAGATGTGGGATGAGAACACGAATCTCAAGCAACCAGGCCAGGCGGCGATCGGTGCTCCCACGGATTATCAATGGGCCGACGGCGGCACTTCGGCGAACAACAGCGATCGCAGCGTGAACATCTGGGGACAGGAGCCGACGGCAATCGCCACGGCCTGCCCGCTTACCACGGTCATGAATTGCGACAATTACCAGGATCCCTACAGCTTCCACTCCGGTGGCAGCAACATTGCCCTGGGTGACGGCAGCGTTTCGTTCGTCACAGACACGATCGCGCCGGAAGCGTTCATCTCAATGTTCACCCGCAGTGCGGATGACTTGGCGCCGGCGAATTAGATTTGCAGCCGGGGAGGGCGGGGCTCCCGCCGAGCCGCAATTTTAGCGAGACGGCTCGGCGGAGCCTCGCCCTCCCTTTTTTCCATGCGCCCGCATTTCGGCTGCCCGCATAACCGTAACACTTTGCGCCATCTGACTATAGGTCTCGGCCCCGTTTGACGGCCCAGCCTGCGCCAATTACGATGAAGGCCGGTATTCTAGCGGTTCCGGTTCGGTTGCGGCCCCACTTTTCGACTCGATGAAAACCGTCGCGATAGGCGCTGATCACGGCGGTTTCGAGCTGAAAAAACAGCTCGCCGAACACATTCGTGGGCGGGGTTTCACGGTCGAAGACTGCGGCACCCACAGCACCGAAGCCGTGGATTACCCAAAGATCGCGGCCGAAGTCGCCCAGCGGGTGATGGATGGACGCGCTCAGGTGGGCGTGATGATCGACGGGGCCGGCATCGGCTCCTCGATGACCGCCAACAAGTTCCCGGGGGTGCGAGCGGCCCTGTGTTACGACTTGTCCTCCGCTCGCAACAGCCGAGAACACAACAACGCCAACGTATTGACGCTAGGCGCCGGGCTCATCGGAGCGGCCCTGGCGAAACAGATCGTTGACGCGTTTTTAGACACCGAATGCAACGCCGAACGGCACCTCCGCCGCGCGGCAATGATTGATGACATCGACAAGAAGCTACGACTCCCTCTCCCTCCGGGAGAGGGCTTTAGGGAGCCTACGTTGACTGATCTTTCCGAAGCTGACCTGAAACGCGTTGCCGATCGCATCACCCAACTTATGGGTTCGGGCGGCGGACAGGGCGACCACGCCTGCACCGAGGCTTGTGGCTTCTGCAAAAGTTGCGCGGACATCAATCCAACGTTGGTCAAAAGTTTCATCGATCTCGGCGCCGACCGCATCACCCACCGTGGCGGTGGTGCCGCCGTACCAAAAGAAATCGCCAAGTACATCGATCACACCCTGCTGCGGCCGGATGCGACGCTCGATCAGGTTACAAAGCTGTGCCAGGAAGCCAAAGAGTTCGGCTTCGCTTCAGTGTGCGTGAATCCGTACTACGTCCGCCATTCCGCCGGGTTGCTGCGCGGTTCGTCGGTGAAAGTCTGCACGGTAATCGGCTTCCCGCTTGGCGCCAATGTGAGCGAAACCAAAGCGCTCGAAGCTCGCCGTGCGATCCGCGACGGCGCGACAGAAGTCGACATGGTGATCAACATCGGCGCGCTCAAAAGCGGCCAGGACGAGGTCGTTTATCGCGACATTCGGGCCGTCGTCGACGCCGCGATGGACGGCGGCGCGATTTGTAAGGTGATCCTAGAAACTTCGCTGCTCAACGACGACGAAAAAACTCGCGGCTGCCTCGCCGCCCGCCGCGCGCGGGCCGATTTCGTGAAAACAGCTACGGGCTTCGGCCCCGGCGGTGCAACCGCCGAGGACGTAGCGCTCATGGCACGAGCCGTCTCCGGCACGAAGATGGGGGTGAAAGCCTCCGGCGGCATTCGCAACTGGCAGGATGCCGAACAAATGATTCGCGCGGGCGCGACGCGCATCGGCGCCAGCGCCGGCGTGCGGATCGTGAAAGAATCACAAGGGGCAACATTCAGCGAATCCTCCGGCGGAAAATACTAACCCAGAAACACGAGCACTGAGAAAACAAACCTCTTCTTCTCCGTGATCTCTGTGTCCTCAGTGGTAAAAAAAGCGATCGAAAAACTTTTAGACGAGAATAAATCGTGGCAGAAGTTGACCTCAGAACATACGTCTTCATCGACAACATGCAGCCGCAGTTCGCCTCGTTCATGGCGACCATTGCCCAAGGCTTCTTGCCAACGCAGGGGATGGCGAGCCTGTATGTCGAAATCTCGCCCGGCATCGAAATCAATCGCGTGACCGACATTGCGCTCAAAAGCAACCTGGTGAAGCCAGGTATGCAGATCGTCGAGCGCGTATTCGGAATGCTCGAGATTCACTCCGAGTCGCAGGCCGAAGTTCGCGGCGCCGGCGAGGCGATTTTGGCTGCGCTCGGCTTGAAACTTGAAGATCGCACGAAGCCCACGATCGCCTCCAGCCAGGTGATTCGCCGCGTCGATGATCACCAAACGCAGCTCATCAATCGCATGCGTCACGGCAACATGATCCTCTCCGGCCAAACGCTCTACATCATGGAACTCGAGCCGGCCGGCTACGCCGCACTCGCCGCGAACGAGGCCGAAAAGGCCGCCGATATCAACATCTTGGAAGTCCGCACCTTCGGCAGCTTCGGCCGCGTGTACCTCGGCGGCGAGGAGCGTGATATGGACGTCGCCTACAAAGCCGCCATCAACGCGATCGAAGGCGTAACCGGCAAAACACCGCAAAAACGCGGCGGCTAATCCGCCGCAATTCAAATCAAAACCATTTTTCAGCTCGGAGTAACCTCATCATGTCTGAAGCGCTTGGAATGATCGAATG
>DATBAY010000083.1:0-9584 GCA_036271295.1 Lacipirellulaceae bacterium
GGCGGGGCGGCGGTCATCGGCTGAGCCTGCGTAAACGAGGACGTCATCGAGAATGCCGCTATCTTCTTTGCAGACGAGTGCGTAGCGAATTTGATTCGGCTTGAGATCGGTCACGCGCCGCGTGACCATCGAATCGAGGAACGGCAAGACGCTCGTTCCCTCGAAGCGGAGCCGGCCCATGTGGCTGATATCGAACACGCCAACGGCGTTACGCGTGGCGATGTGTTCGTCGGCGATCGATTTGTACTGGACCGGCATGCTCCAGCCGGCGAAATCGACCATGCGTCCGCCGTGGGTGACGTGCCAATCGTGGAGCGGAGTGCGAGCTAAATCGGTCGTCATCATCGGCGGTCGATCGACGTCGTGTGGGCGGAGGCGAATTGTCAAAGGGCCGATGCATTTTAGTAGCTGCGCGGCGAACTGTCATGGGGCTGGCGCGAGGCCGGTACCGCCGGCGTCTGCGGTTTCTGGCTTTCCGGGTTCAAAAATGAGATACTCGTGGCGAGGGACTGTGTTGAATTAAGCTGGCGACGAACGATTGCCGGAGGTCTTATGCGTTATTGGATAGGCATTGCTTGCGTAGTTGTGATTGCGGCATCGAGTCGATTGAGCGCGAGCGAGAATTGGCCGCAGTGGCGCGGGCCGCAGGGAAACGGTGTGGCCGCGGCTGGCGATTACCCAGTGAAGTTTTCGCCGACCGAGGGTGTGGAGTGGAAAGTTGATCTGCCGGGGCGCGGAACATCAACGCCCGCAGTGTGGGACGACCGCATTTTCGTGACGTCGCCCATTGATGGTGAAGACGGCGTGCTGTGCTACGACATGCAAGGCAAAGAACTTTGGCGGAAGAAGCTTGGCAAGGAGCGGCCTGGCAAGCATGGGAACGCTACGGGCAGCAACCCATCGCCGGCGACGGATGGGAAGAATGTCGTCGTGTATTTCAAGTCGGGTACACTGGCGTGCTTCAGTTTGGATGGCCTCGAGAAGTGGAAGATCAATCTGCAGGATAAGTACGGCAAGGATACGTTGTGGTGGGATTTGGGGACGTCGCCGCTGATTTATGGTGACCATGTGATTGTGGCCGTGATTCAAGCGGAGGATGCTTACTTGGTTTCGTTCGATATCAACAGCGGCAAAGAAGTTTGGAAAACGGCGCGGCAATACGATTGCCCGGTGGAGTGCGATCAGTCTTATTCCACGCCGCAGATCGTAAAGAGCGACGGTAAGGATGTGATCGTGACGTGGGGGGCGGACCACCTCACGGGGCACGATGCGACGGACGGTAAGTTATTGTGGGAGTGCGGCGGGTTCAATCCGAAGGACGAAGGGAATTGGCGGACGATTGCGTCGCCCTCGGTGAGCAACGGCGTGGCGATCGTGCCCCACGGCCGGGGCGGTCTTCTCACGGCTGTGAAAGTAGGCGGAAGCGGTGATATCACCAAATCTGCGCCGCTGTGGTCGAAAGAAGGCAAAACGACCAGCGCTGATATTCCCACGCCGATCACGACGGATGGCAAAGCTTACGTGTTAAGCGATGCTGGGCACATCACCTGCTTCGATTTGCAAACCGGCAAAGAGCATTGGTCGGCCGATTTGCCGAAGAATCGCGCGAAGTTTTATTCATCGCCAATTTTGGCGGGGAACAAATTATTCTGCGTTCGGCAGGACGGGACAGCGTTTGTCGGCGAGGTAAGTGACGAAGGATACAAGCTGCTCGCGGCGAATGACATGGGCGAGCGGATGTTTGCGACGCCAGTGGCGATCCGCGGCAAATTATTGCTGCGCGGCGATGAGCATTTGTATTTGATTGGGGCCGATGGGGCCGCGGCGAAGTAAGGCGACTGGATCGATCCGCTCACGCCTTGAAATGGCTAGCTTTTCGGCTTTTTCTTACCAGGCGGTTTGCTTTTTGGTTCTTTGCGGGCGCGGCGTTCATTCTTGCCTGGGCGAATCTTTTTTTTGCGACCGTCAAACGACTTCTCCGGCACACCATCGCGTTTACCGCGCGATTTTGTGGGTCGCTTGATTCGGCCATGCGGCGCTTTGCCTTTGCGGGCGACGAGGCGGAAATCGAGCGTACGGGTATCGACATCGACAGCGGCGACCGCGACCCGAACCGTATCGCCAAGTCGAAACGAATTGCCCGAGCGGTGGCCGGCGATGATGTGGCCGGCGCGATCGAAACGGTAATAGTCATCGCTAAGGCTGCTGATGTGGACAAAACCTTCGGCGGGAATTTCGATACCCGTGATGAATAGACCGAAGTTTTCGACGCCCGTGATCACGCCGTCGAGCTCAGTGCCGATTTTGTCCGACATGTAGAGGAGCAGCTTCACTTTTTTGAGCTCGCGCTCGGCCTCGGCGGCCCGCTGCTCACGTTCGCTGCAATGGTCGCCGTCGGCCATGAGTTGCTCAAGGCGTTGGTCGGGTTTCTTGCCGCGATTGAGCTGGTCGACGAGGCGGTGGACGGTGAGGTCCGGATAGCGGCGAATTGGCGATGTGAAGTGGCAGTAACAGTCGCTCGCGAGCGCGTAGTGGCCGTCTTCCTCGGGGCTGTAGGTTGCCCGCTGCATCGAGCGAAGCGTGGCATAGTTGATCGCGTGTTCGCGCGGGTCGCCCCTTACCGAGTCGAGTAACTTCTGCAGCTCGAAGCGGTCCTCGAGGTTGTCGACTTCGTAGCCCAGCTCGCGGACGAACTCGGTAAGGACCTTCATCTTCCGCGGGTCGGGGCTGCCGTGAACGCGGCGGAGGAAGATGAGGCCGGCGTCTTCCAGCTTTTGGGCGACGGCCTCATTCGCCGTGAGCATGAACTCCTCAATGATCTGATGGCTTTCGGTGTTTTGGGCGAGGTGAGCGCCGGTGACACGGCCATCGGCATCGAGATCGATTTTCATTTCCGGCATGGAAAGCTCGAGCGCACCGCGTTTGAAACGGCGAGCGCGGAGCTGCATCGCCAGCTCGTGCATGCGGCCAAGGAGCGCGTGCACTTCGGCCGAGAGTTTTTTCTTCCAGGCGTTGCGGTTGGCGAGGTACTCGTCGACTTCCTCGTAGGTGAAGCGGCGGGCGCTTTTGATCGCACTTTTGTACACGTCCGTGTCGACGAGTACGCCTTCTTCCGTCATTTCCATCATGGCGGTGAGGGCGTAGCGAACTTTGTTTGGCTGCAGACTGGCGAGATTGTTGGAAATGATTTCCGGCAGCATCGGGATGACGCGATCGGGCAGATACACGCTCGTGGCCCGGTCGTACGCCTCGCGATCGAGCGGCGATTTCGGCTGCACGAAGTGCGAGACATCGGCGATATGGACGCCGAGCATCCAGTGGCCGTTTTCCATGCGTTCGAGGGAGATGGCATCGTCGAAATCGCGGGCGTCGACCGGGTCAATCGTGATAATCGTGGAACCGGTGAGGTCTTGGCGACCGCGCGGGATCGACTCGTCGAACAGCTCGGCTTGTTTGCGAGAGTTTTCGAGCACGTCGTCGTCGAATTCGCCCGGCAGGTTGAATTCGTAGATGATCGACATCGTATCGACGCCCGGTTCGCCGCGCGGGCCGAGCACCTCGACGATCACGCCCTCGCCGTCGTGAACATGCGATGGGAATCGCGCCATTTCGATGACGACTTTGTCATCCGGTCGCACGCCTTTCGCGCCGGGATCGCCGACGTAAATCGCGTTTCCGAAGATCTTGCCGTCGATCTGCACCATGCCCATGCCGGCCTGTTCGAAATAGACGCCGACGAAGCGGTTGGTGGCTCGCTCAACGACGTCGATGATGCGGCCTTCTTGTTTCCCCATGCGCCCGCGCTTCGATTCGAGGCGGACGGAGACGATGTCGCCGTTCGCTGCGTCGCCGCACTTGTCGGCAGGGATGAAGATGTCGGCGTCGCGGCCCTCGGCGCGTTGCGTACCTTCGGGACGTACGAAGCCGAAGCCGCCGGCGGCGCGGCGAAATGTACCAGTGAAGTGTTTCGAATCGCGTGCAGGAGTCTTTTTCGCCTTCTCTTTTTTGCTTTGGACGGTGCGCTCTTCGGCGGTCTCCAGTTTTGCAGCGCGCTTGGCTTCCGCTTTTTGAACAGGCTGAACCTTTGCAGCCGGATAGACGAGGTGACTCGGTCCCCAGGCGAGGTCGCCGGATTTGACCATCCGTTTGATGGTCATCTTGAGTTCTTGCATCGCGTCGCCCGCGATACCCAGCTTTTTGGCGATGGCCGTCGGTTTGACGGGATGGTAATGTTCGTTCGAGACGAATTCTAGAATCTTTGACCGTAGGTCGGTTGGCATTAATTAATACTACTGAGGTGTGAATTGCATCGCGAACGACGACCGTTCGCGGGGAGCGGCGCTATTTCTCGGCCGCCTCGTTTGATTTGGGTGCGCCCTTGTAGAGCTTTCGCCCCAGGTTTGCGTGGTACTGCGTCCAATTGCTTTCGACGTTCGGGCAATCGACCATCAGCTGCGTAAAGCTGGCGAGCTTGGCGTCGAGATTGTCGAGATGGTGCAGGGCGACGGCTTCGAGCGTCATGGGCAGTTTCGCGCTGCCGTATTCGTACTCGCCGTGGTGACTGATCACCATATGCTTGATTTCAGTGACAAGATGCTTGGGGAAAGGCTCGCCGCTAAGGCGTTCGGCTTCGCGCACTTTGTCGTCGATCATCGTCATCGCGAGGACCATGTGGCCGAGGAGTTGGCCCTCGTCTGTGTACGCGATTTCGCGCTCGTAGCTGAGCTCGTCGACCTTTGCTGCGTCGTGGAGAAACGCGCCGATGAGGAGTTTATCTTGATCGAGTCGCGGGTAACGCGCAGCGACTGCCAGCACGAGTTCCATGAGGCCGACGACGTGCTCGGTGAGACCACCGCGGTAGGCGTGATGGTTTTTCATGCCGGCCGGAGCGGTGGTGAACTTGGCCATAAAGTTGGCATCCATCAGAAAGCAGTCGGCCAGATTTCGCAGTTCGGGTGTTTTGATGGTGCGCAGGATTTCGGTGAGCCGCTGCGCCATGCGATCGATTTCATCGGTCCGCAGGACCATGAAGTCGACTTCATCAACCTCATCGGGCCGCGCGCGGCGGATCGCGGTAGCGATGAATTGCATGTTGCCCTGGAACAGCTGCGTGTTGCCATCGACTTTTACGAAGTCGCCATTTTCGAACGCGCGATAGTCGTTCTCGCTAGCGTTCCACAGCCGGGCGGCAATCGCACCGCTGCGGTCAGAAAGCTGCAGTTGCAAATACAGGTTGCCGTTTCGGTTGGGGCGCAGTTGCTTTTCGGACGCCAAAAAGACCTGGCTGACTTGCTCGTTGTGGCCGAGCTGGCAAACGTAACGGCGATCGTTGGGCATGAGAAAAGTCGCGAGCTGAGATTCGAGAGCCAGAGTTGGCAAGTTTCACTGCAATTCTAGGGGCGCAGTGCGAACCTCACAACCGGTCGCGACAGTCGCAGTTAGGTAGTCCGATTCTCTCCGGTGCAAACATGCCTTAGAATGCTGCGACAAAATAAGTTTGCGTCGCGCAGCGACTCGATCCCTGTTTCCCGACCTCTGAATCCTGTTCCCTCTCATTCATGGCTAAACAACCGCAATCTGCGATCAGCCCCACGCGGGCTGAGAATTTCCCCGAGTGGTATCAGCAAGTTGTGAAGGGGGCCGACCTGGCCGAGAACTCCGACGTGCGGGGCTGCATGGTCATCAAGCCGTGGGGCTACGCGATTTGGGAAAACATGCAGCGGCGGCTGGACGCAATGTTCAAGGCGACCGGCCACGAAAACGCGTACTTCCCGTTGTTCATTCCAATGAGCTTCTTGGAGAAAGAAGCGGAACACGTCGAAGGGTTCGCGAAAGAGTGCGCCGTGGTAACGCATCATCGGCTGGAGCCGGATGGAAAGGGTGGGCTCCAACCTGCACCAAGTGCCAAGCTCGAGGAGCCGCTCATCGTGCGGCCGACGAGCGAAACGATCATTGGCGCCACGTTCGCGCGGTGGGTACAGTCGTACCGCGACTTGCCGATTCTCATCAACCAGTGGGCGAACGTGGTGCGCTGGGAATTGCGCACACGCCTCTTTTTGCGAACCACTGAGTTTTTGTGGCAGGAAGGTCACACAGTTCACGCTACCGAAGAAGAAGCCCGCGCCGAGACGATGCGGATGCTCGACGTGTACGCCGACTTCGCCGAGCACACGATGGCGATGCCGGTCATTAAAGGCGAGAAGACGGCCGGCGAGCGTTTTCCGGGCGCAGTCAGCACGTATTCAATCGAAGCGATGATGCAGGATCGCAAAGCGTTGCAGGCAGGTACGAGCCACTTCCTAGGTCAGAATTTTGCCAAGGCACAGAACATCAAGTTCCAAGACGAGAACGGGCAGGAAGTGTTGGCTTGGACGACATCGTGGGGTGTGTCGACGCGTCTCATCGGCGGGCTCGTGATGACTCACGGCGATGATGACGGGCTCGCGCTGCCGCCGAAGTTGGCGCCGTCGCATATCGTGATTTTGCCGATTCACCGCAACGATGAGGAAAAGTCACAGGTGATGCCGTATTGCGTTACGCTCGAGCGCGAACTGGCAGCTCAATCATTTGCGGGCGAGCCGATCCGCGTGAAGATCGACAATCGCGACATCCGCGGCGGCGAGAAGAAGTGGCAATGGGTAAAGCGCGGCGTGCCAATTCGCGTCGAGATCGGCCCGCGCGATATCGCGGGCGGCAAAGTTTTTTATGGGCGGCGCGATTCGTCTGGGAAGTTCGAAGCACCGCGCGACGTGTTTGTAGCACACATCAGCAAGACGCTGGACGAAATCCAGCACGCGCTCTACCAGCGTGCCCTGCAGGCCCGCGAAGCAGCAACGGTGCGGATCGACGCGCTCGATGAATTCGAAAAGTACTTTGCCTCGAAAGATGAGGAACGATCGGACTCTGGCGGCCTCGCGTATTGTCACTTCGTCGAATCTCCTGAAATGGATGAAAAGCTCAAGGCGCTCAAAGTGACTGTGCGCTGTGTTCCGCTGAACGCGGAAAATGAGCCGGGAAAGTGTTTGTTCACGGGGCGGGCGAGCGAGCGGCGGGGGGTGTTCGCTAGGGCGTACTAGTGTGGTTGCGCGAGACTGGAGGGCTGCCCCTCCGGCTATTTGGGCATCGAAACGTCGTTAATAGCCGGACCGCCACGCGGTCCGGGGTCCGGGAATGCATGGGGCAGATTCAGCCATCTTCGAAAAGCTTGCTTCTGGTTGCGGTGAGCAGTCGCTACTTCGAAGCACTTGATTGGGCACGTGAGCGAACAGCAAAGCAGCGTGGCCGCATAGCGCTGACGAGTGACGCGTTCGACTTCACTGAAACCGACTACTACGCGCCCACGATGGGCACGGCTCTTAAGAAGCAGTTTCTCGCGTTCGAGCAACCGATCGACCCAGCCGAGCTAGCCGCAATCAAATGCCACACGAATGAGTGGGAGGCAGAGTACGCGTCCCTCGGGCGCCATCCCGAACCGCGGCCGCTGAATTTGGATCCCGGGTACATCACGGCGGCGAAGCTGGTGCTGGCTTCGACCAAAGACCATGCGCATCGCATTTACCTGCGGGATGGCATTTACGCTGAAGTGACGCTCGCGTATCGGCATCGCCGTTGGCGGCCGATGGAATGGACGTACCCGGATTACCGGCGCGACGATTATCAGCAGTTTTTCACGCAGTGCCGCGAGCGTGCGTTGAATTGCGGCAGCAGGAGCGGCGGGGTAAAATGAGGCGAACAGCCCCGTTTCGCGGCCCGTAGAGCGTAAAAGGCGAGAGTATTTCCTCATGCGAATTATCAGCATCATTTTTTTTGCGGCGATTGTGGGCGGGTTGGTCGGGGGAGCAGTCGCGTTCGTTCAGGTGCGCAATGATTTGCCCCCAGTGACGGAACTGCCCGGCGGCACGGTGCTGATTAAGCCCGGGGCCCAGGAGAAGATGGCGAAGGCCAAGGTTGAGGAACTGCACTACGATTTTGGTACGATGCAGCGTGGCACGTCGAAGAGTCACGAGTTCGTGATTAAGAACGAGGGCGACGCGCCTCTCAAGCTCAAGGCTGGTACGACATCTTGTAAGTGTACGCTCTCGGAAGTGAGTGAGTCGGCAATTCCGCCTGGTGAATCGACGAAAGTAAAAGTGCAATGGACGGCCAAGGCGGACAACGGCCCATTTCGTCAAACCGCGAACATCATGACGAATGATCCACTGCAATCGACGATCGAACTGACGATCGACGGCAAGATCATGTCGGCGAGCGGAGTCGAGCCGCCGGATTTGGTGTTCGATAAAATCCCCGTCGGCGAGTCGAAAACGACGCAAACATTCGTCATGGCGATGTTGCAGGACGACCTGACGGTGACCGATCCGGTGTTGTCCGATCCCACGACTCGAGATCACTTTGACGTGAAGATCGAGCCGGTCGACACGAAGGACTTGCCGAACAAGAACGCGCGTCGCGGATTTAAGGTCTCGGTGACCGCCAAACCGGGGCTGCCGGTAGGGCGCATCATGCAGTGGCTGTCTCTGCGAACCAACTTGCAGGATGCCGAGAAACTCGAAGTCCCCATCAGCGGGCAAGTGGTGGGCGATATCAGCGTTCACGGCGTCGGTTGGAATGAAGAGCGCGGCACGCTCATGATGGGAGCCGTTAAAAGCAGCGAAGGGGGGCACGCCAGGCTAAGCATCGTGGTTCGTGGTACGGATGCTCCGTCGACCACGTTCACCGTCAAATCGGTCGAGCCGCCAGAGATGAAGGTCAAACTCGGCGAGCCTAAGAAATTGAAAGACACGCTCGTTCAGGTTCCGCTGGAAATTGAGATTCCCGCCGGCACGCGGCCGATGGTTCACCTCGATACGGCTCAAGGTGAACCGGGCCGCATCATCCTTTCGACGACTCATCCCAAAACTAAAGAACTGGCCGTCGAAGTGCAGTTCGCAGTTGAGCGTTAGCAGCTCGCTTTAGCTTTTTTGACACGGCTGTCGCCACGTTTAGCGCCTCTAGGACGGTACGGATGCACATTCGCTTAACGCAAAGAATGAAGTTTTGGACGATCGTTTCGTTCGCCGCAATCGGAACCATGGTCGTCGGGAGCATCTTGCGAGGCGCAGACCCTCCGGCGTCGAGTAAAACGCCTGCTGAACGTGGTCTCACCAAAGCTGCGCAATCGAAAGTCGATGCGGTTCAAGCGAACGGCCCCATCTTTGAAGGTTGGCCCAAGCCCGATGTCGCACTTGTGTTTACCGGCGCCATGGCCGGCTACTTGGAGCCGTGCGGTTGTGCGGGCCTCGAGAACCAAAAGGGCGGTCTCAAGCGGCGCTTCACGATGATCAAGCAGTTGCGCGACAAAGGCTGGTCCGTGATCGCCATGGACGGTGGATCGCAGGAACGGGAAGCCAATGTTCAAGCGGGCCTTAAAGTCGAATTTGCTTATAAGGCGCTCGTGATGATGGGATACCAGGTTGTCGGGTTCGGCGAAAGCGACCTGAAGCTAGACTTGCTATCCATCGTGCTGAACCTCGATCCGAAGACGAACCCGCTGGTATCCGCCAACGTAGCGATCGGAGGTTTCAACAGCGGTTTTACGAAGCGGT
>DATBAY010000084.1:0-9252 GCA_036271295.1 Lacipirellulaceae bacterium
GCCGATCAAGTTTCTCGATGCGGCAAGTGCGACCGCGCTCGGGTTGACTGCTCCGACGAACACGACTTACGTGCTGGCCAACCCAACGACCACGTCGGCTCTGACTATTCCGAACCCGCTGAACTGGCGTTCGGACGCGAATACCACGCTGATTTACACGGGGGCAACTGCGGTAACGTTCAGTAACGTCACACTGGGTACCGGTGTGAACAACACGTTGACCATCGCCAACAATCAGTTTCAGAGCGCCAAGATGATCATTAACAACCTTGGCGGCGCGGCGAACAATTTTATTGTGCAGTCGCAAAACACGGCCAATGGCACGCTCGTTTTGACCGGCAACACCACGTACACGGGCACTGTACAGATTGGGGGCAACACGGCAATTGCATCTGGGCAACCGACTTTACAAGCGGACGACGGCACGACGTTGTCTAGCTCGAGCTTCCTGAACCTCAATGGTGGCGTGCTACAAACGAGCGGCACGTTTGGTCGGGATATCTCGACCGCGGGTGCAGGTCTAATGGATTGGAACACCAACGGCGGCGGTTTTTCGGCAATCGGCAGTCAGCTCACCGTTAATATTGGCCTGAATGACGGCTTCGGGGGATTTGAATTGCCCTGGGGCACGGCTGCCGGCAGCGGCATCGTGGGGACACTCCGATTTGGATCCGTAAGCACAAATGCCAAGACGTTGTTTGTCAATCCGATCGACATGGCCGCGGCCTCGGGAACGACGCGTACGATTTCGGTCACTGCAGGAACGGGCACCGATTATACGGAGATCAATCAGGTCATCCGCAACGGCCAGAACAGTGATGCTCCTTTGCAGAAGACGGGGACGGGCACACTGCTGCTGAGTGCGGCCAACACGTTTACAGGCCCAGTGCAGATCACCGGGGGCGCATTGCAAGCGGTTCAAGGTACCGGCTTGCCCACGACCAGCTTGGTGTCGCTCGATGGCGGTGTGTATGAAGGTGTGGGAGCTACAAGCTTCTCGCGTTCCTTCGGAACCACCGGCACCGCGGTGCAATGGACGGCCAACGGCGGTGGTTTTTCCGCTAATGGCGGCCAGATGACGGTGAATATCGGCGGCTCGGGAGCCCAGGTAGTTTGGGGCACGACCGTGGGCTCACAAATCGTCGGCCCACTAGTTTTCGGGTCGCACACGTCGAATGCGAAGACAGTGTTCACGAACCCGATTGACTTGGACAATGTTGCCACAGCGGCCACTCGCACGGTGACGGTTAATTCCGGTGCAGGCGGTGATTCGGCGGAGATTTCTGGCGCATTGAGCAATAGCAGCGGCGCTGCCATCCTGACCAAGGCCGGTGCTGGTACGCTGCTGTTAAGTGCGGCGAATTCCTACACGGGTGGCACGACGCTTAGCGCTGGAACCTTGGCTTTAGGCAATGCGGGGGCGCTGCCCTCGACGGGCCCCTTGGCGTTGGGCGGCGGTACGCTTTCGAACGTCAGCGGCTCGGCGATCGTAGCTCCCAATGTTACGACGTTGACCGCGAATACGACGCTCGCTGGCACGAGCGCGCTGACCTTAAACGGCGGCTTAACCAACTCGGGTGGTAACCGCACGTTGACCCTGAGCAACACCGCAGGCACGACGCTGGGAGCGATCAATCTCTCCGAAGCGGCCGCGACCGGTCGGACCTTGACACTTACGGGTAATAATAATGTGACGATCACTGGTCCGATTCAAAATGCAAGTACAGCGGGCGCTGGCAATGGCGCGCTGACTTTTAACTCGGCTTTCCATGGCACGGCAACCCTGAGTGGAGCGAGTACGTATACGGGCGCCACGACGATTAGCGGCGGTACTGTGCTTGCAACCAATACGAGCGGTTCGGCCACCGGCACCGGCGCAGTGACCACTGCAGCTGGTACTACACTCGGCGGTACGGGCACGATCGGTGGGGCGGTTACCAACAAAGGCATCCTCGCTCCGGGTGTTGGCGGGGTCGGAACGTTGTCCATCGGCGGCAACCTGACCGATTCGGCCGCCTCCTCGTGGTCGATTGACTTGAGCGGCGCTACGGCCGACAAGGTTGCTGTTACGGGCAACATCGATCTCACGGCAGCGGATACTTTGAACGTCACCGGCGCTGGCACGGGTTCGAGCTGGCTCATCGGTACGTACGCCGGTACGCTGACCGGCATGTTCGATACGGTGACCTCGGGTTACACGGTGTCGTACGCGGGCGGCAACATCACGTTGAACACCGTCGGCGGGGGTGGTTTGCCGGGCGACTACAATCAAAACGGCGTGGTTGATGAAGCGGACTACGTGCTGTGGCGGAACAACGTGGGTCAGCCGGCCGGCACCCTGCCGAACGATACGACGGGTGTCGCAATTGGCGACTCGCAATACAACTTGTGGCGTGGCAATTTCGGCAACCATTCGGGTGCCGGCAGCAGCCTGGGATCTGGAAGCGCAGTTCCGGAACCGACGACCATCGCGATGTTGCTGTTCGGGCTCGTGGCACTTGTTCCGCGGCGCAGTCGTTAGGCTGACCATCGATATGATCTTGCAATTGCAAAACGCCGGCCCTCTGGCCGGCGTTTTCTTTGCGCTGGCTGGTTAAGGGTGGGCCGATTCGAGCTGACAGGTCGGTGACTCGCCATACATTGGTTTCAATTCGGCACACAGGTTGCGGCTCTCGTGGGGTTCAACCCTCTCGGGACATTGCTATTATGCCGACATCTATTGGTTGGGGCGTTGTCGCAATTCGCTTGGCCCTGACGATCATTGCTGGGGCACTTATCGGGCTCAATCGTGGCGAGCACGGTCGGGCGGCCGGCATGCGGACTACGATTTTGGTTTGCCTGGCCGCGTCGGTGTCGATGATCCAGGTGAATTTGCTGCTGATGATAAACGGCAAAACGCCTGAATCGTTCGTGGTCCTTGATCTTATGCGGTTGCCGCTCGGCATCTTGTCGGGGATGGGGTTTATCGGCGGCGGCGTGATATTGCGGCGCGGCAGCATGTTGATCGGCGTAACGACAGCCGCCACCCTGTGGTTCGTGACCGTGATGGGATTGTGCTTTGGCGGTGGCCAGCTCGGACTTGGCGTCGCCCTACTCGTGATTGGGCTGATCGTGCTAACGTTGCTAAAGCACGTGGAAGATCGGATGCACCGTGATCGGCGGGCAATTCTATCCGTGGCGCTAAGCGCTGAAGGTCCAAGTGAGGCTCAGATCCGCGACCGCTTAGCAGGCGCACGATTAACGATAAAGAGTTGCTGCGCGGCGTTCTCGTCTATGCACGTCTCGCTGGTTTCCAAAAAGCTGCGCTACGAAGTGCAGTGGCGTGCGTCGCCTAATGAATCGCGACTCCCCGAGGTGGTGGAGGCGATTGCGGATCTGCCCGGTGTTGCTCACGTCAGTTGGCGCGTGCAGACATAGTTGGGAACGGGCTCCGGTGCATCGCTTTGTAGCGAATATGGGGATTGGCGGGTTGGCTGCTGGCAATGGCAGCTTTCTGTAGGCGGCTGAATGTCGAGTTTTTCGGCGGAAATACGAGCGCGCTGCCTAGTATGAAGACTGGGTAGAAATTCGGCCGAAAACTGGGAGATAGTTGCGTGGCACGCAAGGCTTTTCGATGGTTCGTGGTTGGGTGCGCGGCGATTGGCGCGATTACGGCGGAAGTTGAGTTCGCAAGCGCGCAGCCACCACAGGGCAACTTTGGCGGCTCTCCCAATGGATCGCAAGGCGGTCCGCAGAGTGGGCCGCCGCAAACTTATCAACGGCAAGCGAACGATTGGTCGCGCCGAGGCCGTGATCGGCGGCGGGATGATTCTCGGCAGCCTTATCCGTTCAACACGCCGCAAGTGAACTCGGGCTGGTATCAGCGACCGTATCCGACACATTTAGATTATTTTCGATTGAGAAGCAACGAGGCTCCGCCGCCGTACTACGGCAACTGGAATGGAAGCTATGGCGGCTGGGCGGGGCCGGTTGGGCGTTGGGATAACGATGGCGTAGGTTATGGGAATGCTCCGAGCGATGATGGTGGTGCGAGCGGCCAAAGTATATCGCCGCGGGCGCTGTTAGCGAATCCGCCGTCGGCGCAGGGTCAGGGCGGGAATGGGAATGGGAAAGGAACGAGTGTGCCGCCGAGTGGGAGTGATGAGAGTTTGCCGGCGCCTTCGAAGTGAGGGCTGCGGCACCGGTTTAATCGCGGCTCGGCGGGCGAGCCCGCCCGTTAAATGAGTTCGAGCGCGGATTGATCGCGCGGAAATTGCAGGGAGGCATTTGTGGGGATCATCTTCAGTGCGCAACGCCGGTGTACGATGAGACTGCTCGCGCTCGGTTTGAGCTGTGTGTTGGCGCTTTGCGTGAGCGGATTATCAAGCGCGCAAGATGCGGGGGGACAACCGCTACCTTTTAGCACTGCGATGACGACGCGTGCCGGAGGTGTCGTCGAAGATTCGTATTACTATCATCGCCTGGGACCGATGCGGTCGGCGATTGAGGCCGGGGGTATTCCCCAGGCGAATGGGTGGTACGAGTACGGGTTTCCGATGCGGAGTTATCGCTGGGGCTGGTTTGGCGCGGAGCGCAACTGCCCGCGCGTCGTCTGGCACGATGGATACTACGGCAACTGCATACGAGCTTCGTACTGGGGGTATTAGGCGTCGACGCTTATAGATTCGATTAGCGTTGGAGGCCGATATTGAAGCTGAAGATCTGCTTCTCGTCGGTTGGCGCGGAGTGGATCGGGAAAGCGAAGTCGAGGGCGATGGGCGCAGGGCCCATCGCCGGCACGGTGATTCGCAAACCGATACCGGGCGCGACGCGGAAGTCCTCGCCATGGATGGCGATGTCCTGCTCGACGGTGCCGAAGTCGCAGAAGGCGACTCCGTGGATCATGTCGTCGGCCGTAAGTGGGAATAGGTATTCCACCGTGTTGAGCCATTCGAATTGACCACCGACCTGAACGTTCTGCACGATGGGTGACGCGCCGCGGAAATCGTAACCGCGAAGGGTCGAGAAACCGCCGGCGAAGAAGTTTTCGAAAATCGGCGTGTGATCGCCGGTGACGCCGACGCGCGAGGAAACGGTCAGTACGTGACGGCCGGAGTGGTCGGGCCGCTCATCGAGCAGGAAATACTGACGGCCATCGAGCACCGCGCGCGGGTAGGTAAAGCTGCCGGTGACTTCTTCCACTTCAAGCGACAAGAAGTGCCCTTCGGTCGCGAGGAACGCGCTGTCGCGGGTATCGTGCGCGATGCTGTACTTGAAACCGTGAATCGTGTTGTCGCCGACGACTTCCTCAAGCTCAGGCAGCGCGGGATTCGAGGGGTTACTGATTTTGACGTCTTCGCCCCGATACGCAACGGCGTTCGAGAGATCGTTTTCGACCCACTGGTAGCCGAGCGAAACGCGGCCGCCGGTGCGCTGTTCATCCCAATCGCGATACTGGCGGGTGAAGTACGAGCCGCTGAGGCCGAGGCTGACGGGCGTATCTAGCAGATAGGGCTCGGTGAAGCTGGCGAGGTAACGCTGAACTTCAGTACCCGGGGCAGCTTCCAAGCGGAAGTGCTCACCGGCTCCGCGCCAGGCGCGGCCACTGACGACGTCCTCCCAACTGGTGGGATAACGGGTCCAGTCGAAGTTCTGTTCATCGAGCAAGATTTGGCCGACGAGACCGGCATCGGAGTTTACGGCGACGCCAAGCATCAGGCGGCCGGTTTGGTTTTCGCTGAGCACGACGTCCATATCGACGGCGGGGTCGGTGAACATCGGCGTGAAAGAATCGGTCGGCCCGGTGGAATTCGGGACCGGGCCGAGCGGTGTGATGTTTGGACTCGGCGCGAGCGAGTTGGGCTGTGCTGGCGGCGGCGCGAGGGACGGCGGCGGAGCCATCGTCGTGGGGCCGCCATATACGGGAATGCCGCCGGGCATGGGCTGCGGGCCGGGACCATATTGCGGCCCAGGCGCATATTGCTGCGGAGCGCCTGGCGGACTTGGGAGTGTTTCGACGGCTGGCGGAGCGGAAAACACGGGCGCCGGCGCGGCGTTGGGGTTCGGTGGTATTTGTGGTTCAGTGATTGCAGCCTGGCGAACTGGATATTGGGAACCGCCCGGGGGGACAGCTTCGGGACCCGTTGCACCGACGGTTTGGCCGCCAAACGCGGTGGAATTGTAACGCTCGGCGGCGGAAGGAGTTGTCGGCAATGCTGCGTACGGGTTTGCTGCATTGACCGGTGCTGGTCCGGGCGCAGCTGGCGGCGCGTATGCGGATCCCGTCGCGGGCTGATAAGGGCTTTGAGTGCGAATCGTCAGCCCGCCGTACGGATTAGAGGTTGCCGCGGCCTGAGCTGGATAGTTTGCGTTCGCAGCGCTGGGATACGTCGGTGCGTTGTTCCAGCTTGTTACGACGGGTCGTTGGTCCGTAGCGGCGTTGTCGTCATAGGGTGGGCGACGGACTTCGTAAGCTTGCGGTGCCGGCGCAACGACCTTGTACACAGAAACCGCGTCTGCAGCTTGTGTCTCGGCAGCGGGCGACGCAGGCTCTTCGGGAGGATTCTCGACATACAAGTGGATGTCGATGTCCTCGTCGCTATGCACGTACCCAGCTGGGGCCGGAAGCTGATAGGATTGCGCGTTCGCGAGCGCGGCTTCGAGATTTGCATTGAGAGGCGGTAGCAGCGGAGCGCCATCGGCAGGTTGATCGTCGTCATCCGGACTTTGGCCGCGGAAGCCGGAGCTGTCGGCGTTGGCTGTTTTCTTGTCGCCGACTTCGGGGATGTGGTACGTGATTTTTGGCGAGGTGCCGTGCCCAGGATCGGTGAGGAACAGACCGCTAGCTTGGAGGCGGCGTTCGCTGGCGTGGATTTCGCGGATATCGGCGATTTCGCCCGACTTGAGGGAGAGGCGATTGAGCGCGGTCTGGATTTTGGTGTGCGGATTATCGCCGTTAATATGTACGAACACATTGCCGACACGCCATTTCTTGCCTTCGTCGATGTGGTAGAGCAGTTTGAGCCGACCTTCCTGCTCGAGAAAGATGGGTTCGGCGCGAATATCGGCGAAGATAAAGCCTTGGCTGCCGTAGAGCTCTTTAAGCCAAGCGACGTCGGCATTCATGCGCTCCTGCTCGAACGGCTGCGGACCGGGCGGCAAGGGGACCCAGCGGCGATAGGCGCGCACAAATGCGTTCGGGCCTGGTGTCGGATCGTTCTTGAGATCGACGCCGAGTGTGAGCGAGTCGCTGGAAAAGAGCCGGTTGCCAATGAAGGCGACGCTTTCGACCTGGTAGCGCGGGCCTTCGTGAATGACGAACCGCAGTGTGAGCCACTTGTTCTTTTCGTCGAACTCCAGCTCGCGGCCGATCTTGGCCTGGAAGTAACCGAAGGAGCGATAATAGGCGGTTAGCTTATTGACATCGGCGTCGATTTGCTCGCGATCGACGTAGCCTTTGAAGACGTACAAGATCGGTGGCGCGGAATCGACTTTCGTGCGCAGGCGGCGTTCGCTGACGAATTCGTTACCGACGAATTCGACTTTCCAGATTTTTTGCGACTGGCCTTCGTTGATAACGAAAACGATGCCGTGGTCGGTGGGCTTGTCGCCTTCGAGAATGCTGACTTGAGCGTTGTTAAAGCCGTTGCGGTGGTAAAGGTCGATGAGCCTTCGCTTGGCCTCTTGCACGGCGTAGGGATCGACGGGACCGCCGACTTTCAGATCGGTTTCTTTGACAAGTTTGCTGGTACGAAGATCGGCGTTGCCCAAATATTCGACGTAGCGGACGACGGGCCGCTCGATGACTTTGAAAATGACGATGCGGCCCTTGCCGGCTTGCTCGTAGGTGGGCTGCACGTCGACGAACCAACCGCGGGCGGTGAGCTTGCGGACATCGCGCTGCACGAGTGCCGGGTCGAACGGTCGGCCGACGCGGGTTTGCAACTGGTTGAGAATCTGCGAGGTGGGAATGGTGGTGTTACCCACGATGCGGATATCGGCGACGGGCTCATCGGTGGCGGACAGCGTAGGGCCCGAGATCTCGCGATTATCTTTCTTTTTGCCGAAGATCGAATTGGCCGCCGAGGGAATATCGCTCATGCCGCCGCCGCCCGGTTGGGCGCGAGCGCGGTCCGCGAAGCCATTCAGCGCAGCCGCCAGCGCGACTGCTAAGAGCAAGGCATACGAGTGCTGAGCGCGCTGAGCCAAAGTGCGGGTTCCGAAGTTTTGCGGCAGTTGGTCGTCGCGGGAAAGACGGTTCGCCTATCGCTGAGGCAGCGGTTCGACAAGGTTCGCTTGCGGCGCACTGCGAGGAAACACGTCTCCCAAAGGTGGGGGAACGGCTGTCGGCAGTGCGCAAAAGCTGCGTAGAGATACCGAATTGGCAATTTCACGACAAGGCAGGTTCGGTGCGCGAATCGGGCTGTGAAACACACTGGCTAGCGTTAGCGTCCCGGTCGATCCGCGGAAGTCAGCGGAATGCGGATTGCGTTGGGCCCATTGAGGGAGGCGGCGTTATCTCGTTCTAAAGCCCGTCACACGTGAAAATTATTAGTGCTAGTTCAGCTAGATGATTCGCTTGGTGATATTTCACGGTGGCGTTTGAAAGTGTGCCAGCAGGGGTGATAGACCACGTTGACGAGCGAAAAACGAAGGATGAACAAAGACTTCAAATGCACGGCTGGCTCACAAAAAGCTTTGGCACGAACGTCAGTTTGTAGTTAAAATCAACCATTGCATCGGCGATCGTGTCATCCAAGACGTGGGAGTAACGCTAATGACCAAATGTACAGAGCCAACCGTTTCATCTTCAGTGAGAGGATCCGCTTCGCGAGTCACTTACTGTCGCTTCGCGAATCAACTTCACTCCGAGACAGTGAGAAAGTCGGTATGGATGCTGGCAATGCTTTGCGCTTGCGGCGTGGCATCCAAAGCATCGGCGGCGCTGTTGATCTACGAGCCGTTTGATTACACGGCAGGAAGTAGCAGCATCATCGTTCCCGGAAGCACGTCGATCAACAGCGGCAATGGACTTGTCGACAACAACGGCCCCAACGCGCCTACGACTTGGGTCGAAGCTGGAGGTTTCACCAGCGGTACGACGCCGCACCAGATTACGAGTCCTGGCTTGACCGCGCCCGCGGGTTTTCCCGGCAATGTCGGTAATGCTGCCGCTATGATGGGTGGCGCGAGCGGACGAAGCGATTTCAAAGAAATGGGACGGATGAACTTGCCGGGCGGCCCGTATAACCCCGGCACTACGGTCACGCCATT
>DATBAY010000085.1:0-13881 GCA_036271295.1 Lacipirellulaceae bacterium
CGATCCTAGATCTGCCGCTGATCGGGACGCGACGATTCAAGGGTTGCTTGCCAACAATCACATCGCATTCAATGTTACTTGGGATCGGAATGAATGGGTTTCACAGCACAACGGCGATATCTCGAGTCAAAACTTTTCGCAAGTCAAATTGGTGTACAACTTTGGTCCAGGTGGTGACCAGAATTTCTCGAACGCGCTTTCACCCGATATCGATACGGGAAATTCAAACTTTCCAGGCGGATGGGACCCCGTGGATTACACGACGTCGACTCACACCCGCGTCGTGGAGTTTGACTATACACCGATCAAAGCCGAGATTCAGGCTCTTTACAATGCAGGGACCTTAACTGGTTCGAACGGTTTCTTGGAATTCATCCTGGTGACGAATGCGGGAAACTATAACTACCCCATCACGTATTACCTCGACAGCTTTCGATTCACGACGCCCACGCCGGCGGGAGTGCCGGGCGACTACAACGGCAATGGTGTCGTGGACATGGCCGACTACGTGCTGTGGCGCAATGGCGGTCCGCTGCAAAACGAAGTGAACACGCCGGGCACGGTCGACGCCTCGGATTACGACGCGTGGCGGGCGCGTTTTGGCAACACTTCGGGCGCGGGCGCGGGGTTGGGCAGCAGTGCGGTTCCAGAGCCATCGTGCATTGTATTGTTGCTCGTCGGCTTGGCGCTGCTTCCGGTTCGCCGATTCAAAGCATAGTCCGCTTTAAATCATAGAAGTGGGGACGGATGGCAACTGAACCGCAGAAGCTTTCGGTCGTCGAAAAGTGTGGTTATAGCCTCGGCGACGCGGCCGCGAACTTCGTCTTCATGACGATGGTTCTGTTCCAGGCGAACTTCTATACGGATGTGATGGGGATCGCCGTCGGGACCGCGGGCTGGCTGCTGCTGGTGCCGCGCGTATGGGACGCCTTCTTCGATCCGCTCATGGGCATTATGGCGGATCGTACGCGCACCCGCTGGGGGCGATATCGGCCCTGGATTCTCGCGACGGCTTTGCCTTGGGGCATTGTTATGTTCCTGGCCTACCGCGCACCGGATGGCTGGAGCAGCGGGGCGATCATTGCTTACGCGTTAGTTACCAACCTGTTGTTGATGACGCTGTACTCAGCGAACAACATGCCGTACGCGGCGCTGAGCGGAGTGATGACGGGGGATTCCCATGAACGTACGAGCCTGAATGCGTATCGCTTCGTGGCGGTGAATCTAGCGCAGCTTGTGGTGACGGGGTTCACGTTGCCGCTCGTCGCAAAATTTGCGGCCGCGTACGGTGAAGGAGCTCGAGCCCGGGCCGTAGGCTGGGAAATGACGATGGGCCTATGGGCCGTCGTCTGTTTCGTTTTTTTTCTCATTACGTTTGCCACGACGCGCGAGCGAATCGTACCCGATGACCGGCACCGGCCAAGCGTGGGGCAAGCTTTTGCCGATCTTTTCGCCAATCGCCCCTGGATGGTTATGTTCGCGATGACGCTGGTGCACTTCGCAATCCTTTCTTTCCGTGGCCGGGCGTTTTATGACTACTACCATAACTATGCCGATCCGCGGTCGATGTTCGATTGGCTCGCGGGGTTCGGGCTTACCGCACCGCCAGTGGCGCCAGGCGCGCCGGCTCCGGGGGGGTTGTTGGAGTTTTTAGGTTGGGTCGCGCATGGTGATCTGGCGAACCTTGCTGGAACGAATGCCGCCGATGTAACACAGAGCATCATTGGTGTGACCGAAAAGTTGGTGTTCATCGTCATGATTTTGCTCTCGCCGAAGTTGTCGGATCGCTTCGGTAAAAAGGCTGTAGCGGTCTGCGGATTTGCCGGCATGACCGTCATCTCGGGTCTGTGGTACTTCGTCGAGCCACAACAGATTGGCGTCATGCTTGGTCTGACGGTACTCGGCGCGATTGCCTATGGACCCACGATTCCCGTAATCTGGTCGATTTATGCAGACGTTGCCGACTTCTCCGAATGGAAAACAGGCCGCAATGCCACGAGCGTCGTCTTCGCCACGATTTGCTTCGCGCTAAAGACCGGGCTCGGCTTGGGATCGTTCCTAGTTCTGCAGCTACTCGGTTGGTACGGCTACGTGGCGGGCCAAACGCAATCGGCCGAATCGTTGCATGGGATTAAGCTAACTGCGAGCGTTTTCCCGACAGCCATGTTTCTCATTTGCACCATGCTGCTGACATTTTATGGCATCAACAAGCGCTTCAACTCCCAGATCGCTAGTGAACTTGCCACGCGACGCAGTGAAGCATGAGGCGATGGTGGGCAACTGCAAACTTGTGAGGCGCTCAACAATGAGCCAAAAAATGCTTGTTTTGTTGCTTGCGTGTGGGCTAAGCGCAGTATCGCTAACGTCGAGTGCCGCTGAGCCGTTATCGCTCAAGGAAGCGTTCAAAAATAATTTTCTGGTTGGGGTGGCCCTCAGCACGCCTCAAGTCATGGGGCAAGAGCCGGCGTCCCTCTCACTCGCGGCGGAGCAGTTCAATGCGATTTCGCCAGAAAACCTGCTCAAGTGGCAGGAAGTGCATCCGGAGCCCAAGGAATATCAATTTGAGCCGGCGGATCGGTACGTGGCATTCGGTGAGCAGCATGGAATGTTTATCTTGGGCCACAACCTGGTGTGGCACAATCAAACGCCGCGTTGGGTTTTCGAAGATGCAGCGGGCAAGCCGCTGGGGCGCGAGGCACTGCTCGATCGGCTGCACGATCACATTTCGACGGTCGTTGGTCGCTACAAAGGTCGTATTACCGGTTGGGACGTGGTGAATGAGGCGATTGAGGACGACGGCACGTTGCGCAAAACCAAGTGGCGGGAAATCGTCGGAGACGACTATCTCGAAAAGGCGTTTCAATTCGCGCACGAGGCTGATCCGAAGGCCGAGCTGTACTACAACGACTACAACGAGTGGCAGCCAGCGAAGCGGCGTGGAATCAAGGACTTAGTTCATCGGCTGCAGGCGCGCGGGGTGCGGATCGACGGGCTGGGGCTGCAAGGACATTGGGGACTGACTTATCCGAGCGCGGCGGAAATCGAAGACATGTTTCAGGACTATAGCGATCTCGGCGTCAAGTTGATGATCACCGAGCTCGATGTGACCGTACTGCCCGACGCCAATCGCGCCCGCGGGGCCGATATCACGCGCAATGAGGCGCTTCGAAAAGAGCTCGATCCGTATTCGGATAGTCTACCGAGCGATGTTGAGAAACAACTCGCGGAACGATATGCAGAGATTTTCCGCATCTTTGTGAAACATTCGGACAAGTTGAAGCGCGTGACGTTTTGGGGTGTGCACGATGGCCAGTCGTGGCGCAATGGCTGGCCGATGCGCGGGCGGCACGACTACCCGATGCTGTTCGATCGCGAATTGAAGCCCAAGCCCGCATTCGAAGCGGTCATTCAAACCGCTGGCGGAACGCCGTGATGGATTGGCGGCTACCCTCGGCGTCGGCGGATGAAGCAAATCACATTTGTAATTGCGATCACGCTTAAGACGCCAGGCTCGGGCACGGCTGTAGCGGAACCCGCACCGCTGGCGTACACAGTTCCGAAAAGTGATCGCCAGATGTCGTAGTCGGCCTGATCAATGACGCCGTCGCCGTTGCCATCGGCGCGTAAATCAGAAGTGGACCCGGCAGTAGTCCGCCAGATTACATAGTCGGCAGCATCGACGACGTGATCGCCATTGAAATCGCCCGGAGCAGCGACGATTGAATACTGCGACGTGCCTTTCGACGCGGTCAAATGATAGGTGTGGCCGTTCACGGTTAGGTCGTAGTCGCCCCAGAAGCCGTTGAAGCTGATCGTGCCATCCGCGCCGACGGTGGCCGTGGTTTGCGTGGTCCACCCGTTATTGGCGTTGCCGTCCCAATCTTGAATGCCGAGCATGTCTTGCCACTTTTGGCCGGCGGGGGTGAGGGTCCAGCTGTTGAAGTTGCTGGTGTTCACCGTGTAGAGGGCGGCGGATGGGGCGAAGAGTGAGTTCGCGCCCGTACCGCTTTCCTGGTGAAAGCCCCACATGAAAAAGCCGGTGGCATCGGGATCGCCGTAAGTCAGTTGGAGTGCGTCACCCAAGATATTGGCGGCAGCCGTTTGGCTCACGCCTGTGTTCACGCCGAATTCGGTAAGTGCTACAGGCAGCCCTTCGACAGACATGTTTTGGAGTTGCCGCATCACGTTGCCGGCATCCTGCGAGCCGCTAGTGTAATCTTGCAAGCCGATCCCGCCGACCACATCGCCGTAACCGGCCGCAATGCCGGCTTGGCGGATTTTTTCGATGTTGTCGATATACCAAGGCGCGTAATCGCTGCCGCCAAGGGCGCCGTATTCGTTGACGAACAACTTCGTGTTCGCTCCCGACGCGGCCACCTGGTCGCGAACCTGGCGGTAGATATCCGCCACGCCGCTGGGGCCATAAACGTTCCAATAATTGTGTTTAAGTGTGGCCGATAGCGTGGGATCTTGGCCGGTGTGGTAGCTTTCGTTGTAGACATCGAGCTCCGAGTACTTCAGGTCGCGATCGGCGGCCGTGCCAGAGCCCACGTAGTAGTTAATGCGCTCGCTGATTTCGCCGCGAAGGTCGGCTGCGGCGTTCGCATCGGTCCCCAGGTAGGCCTTATCCAGCAGCCCGCTCGCGGAGTCGGCGTTCAAAACCCACGATGGTTGCTGGCCATTGTTGGTGTTGTCGCCCCAGATGAGGTTGTGCATGCGAGCCCGCATGTTGTGTGACTGGGCGAAGTTCAGAATTTGGTCGGCGGCGCCCATCGTGACGGAGTCGCGCGTGGCTTCGTCGGAGGCCCACTTGCCAGCGTTTTCGGGGACGACGGCGTTGAAATTTTGGAGAAGCCGCGATTGATAATTGGTTTGCTTCGCGGTCCCGTTCGAACCGAGATAGTTGTTGACATCGGTCGTGCTGAAGCCTGGCACGGCGGTGCCGAAGTTGAACGCGTTTCGCTTGAGGCTGACGTTTACGGTGGTGCCCGGCGCCAAACCAGACATGCCGACCTTTACGTCGCCTTTGCGAAAATTCTGGATGTACGTGTCAGCCGCCGCGAGCGCGTTCGTGCTATTGCTGACATTGGAAACGGTTGCGCCTGTGACGGTAATATCTTGGATTGCGAGTTGGCGTGCCGACACATCCATGTCGTTGTTCAGCTCAGTGCGCAAAAAATACGTGCCTGCCGGCAGCGTGAATGTGTGTGCGTAGGCGTTGACGCCAGATGTCACGTCGAAACCGGCCTTCGAATCGGCGAGGACGAGATTCATATGGGGATCGACGCCGCCGTTTGACGTGCCGTTGGCGTTCACTTTTACGGAGACGTCGCCCGCCGTGGGCACGGTGATGTACGTACCCACGTAACCGTCGCGATCCAGGGTCCACGTTCCGGAGCCGCTGCCGGTAGACTTCGCGGCAAGTGCGCTGCCGCTGAGCGTTGTTTGGGCTACTGCACGCGGAGCGCAAACAATAAGGGTTACGCAAGCAACGCAAATCGCTCGAAAATTCATTCCGTCCGTCCTCTGCAATCGATCGCGCGCCCGCAACGCGCGACACTCTCAGTTTACTCGGCCGGGAAAAAGCCACTTGGTATTAATGCGAAAAACAATGTCGAGATTGCGAGTCGGCTATGGTTCATGCGCTGCGGAGCGGATTGGAATGACTTCGAAATAGTCGACGGCGGACCGTTCGCCGGCGTCGGCAGTTCCTTCCAACTTTATTTCATCCCCTTTATTCAAGTGAACGTGCGGAATGGTACGACGAATTGAGGTATGTGCGTTCGGTGTGATTGAAGGTGTTGGCACGTGATTGTCGGCTTGCCAGTGATCGATTTCTCGATCATTCACGAAAAGGCGGAACTTCGAAACCCCGTCGTCCTCGTCGAAGTATTGCACGCGGAGATCGTACTCGCCGTTTGTATTCCATGAGAAGCGGAGAGTGCCTCGCTCGACGCCTGCTGGTAACTGCGCCGCCCCGCGGCCGGAGGCAGCTTCCCACGGCTCGACTTTCACGAAACTGTAGCCTTCGAGCTCTTGGTCCTCAGCCTCCAGGCGATGAGGATAGTGCCCAACGCGGCCCTCGATATCGTCGATGCCGGATTTCTTGTGAAACCATCGACAGATGGAATCTCGCCAAACTTGCGCGTGGCCGGCCTGGTATTCGAGGCGGCCTAAGACCTCGTTAAATCGTTGTTCATCGATGCAACCTTTGAGCGTTTGCCATTCGCCCGCCAAAGTCGCGGCATCCTCGGCGCCTTGGTAATGAGCGTCATAAAAGTGCTGTATTACTGTTTTGCCCGAGTGCAACTGGTGCGTATAGGGCACGTGGTGCATGAACAGGAGCAAATCGTCGGGGCAGGTTTCGAGCGACTCGAAGCGCGCGGCCACCGGTGGGAAGTACTGACCAATGAGGCCGGTGCCGGTGGCTACCGTGCGGTCCATTCCGACGCCGCGTTCGTCGGCGCGATGCCATTGGCCCCAGCCGTTGTACTCGGACGATTCGGGAGCGGGGCCGAAATGTATGTGAATGATGTCGGTCAGCGTGCCGATGCCGAGCGGGCCCGTGTAACTTTCGTAGATAGGCCAGGAACGCATCAGGATATCGACGACTGTTCTGACGACCTTGGGATCATTGCCGAAAGTCTCGCGGGTCCATTCTTCGGCAATCTCTTGTGAAGTGAGATCTGGGTTCCAGGCGAGTCGACCGAAACCATACAGGTTGGCCATTGCGAGATGATGGCCGAGCCAGTTTGTGTCGCGCCCAACGTTCGCGACGCCGACAAATCCGCCGAGCGGCCTGTCGAACGTTTTGCCGGCAACGATTTGTTTGATCGGCGTTCCCGCGCGGCCTGCTTGCATATCGAAGTCGAGCACTTCTTTCCACATCGGCGCGGTGTAGCACACGTGGCGTTGCTGGCCCAAGTATTCTTGCGTAATTTGGAGTTCGATTGCCGCATTTGTTTTTTGTAGAGCGCCGAACAAGGGCGAGGGCGGCTCGCGGACCTGGAAATCGATGGGGCCGTTTTTGATTTGGATGACGACGTTGTCTTCGAATAGCCCATCAAGATTGTGAAAGTTGTCGTAAGCAGCTTTCGCGCGGTCGTTTTTAAGATTTCGCCAGTCCATCGTGTGGTCGTACACGAAGCCGCGGTAGAAAAGGGTGCCGCCGTGCCGTTTCAGGGCGCGGGCGATGGCGTTGGCCGCATCGGCGTGGGTGCGGCCGTACTCGGAAGGTCCGAGGCGACCCTCGGAGTCGGCTTTCAGAACGAAGCCGCCTAGATCTGGAATGGCGCGGTAAACGCGGTCGACCGTTTCTTTCCAAAAGGCAATGGCCGCCGGATCGAGTGGGTCGAACGTTTTCACGCCGCCGATTTCACGCGGGCTGGCGAAATTCACCGAAATATATAACCGTACTCCCCAAGGGCGAAAGGCGCTGGCGATGCGCGCCAACTCGGGCAAGTATTCGTCCATGACAACTCGCGCGTCGGCGTTGACGTTGTTAACGGAACAACCATTGATGCCAACGGACGCCATAAGCCGCGCATAATCTTGAACGCGGCTCAAGTCTTTTACGACGTGATCGTTTTCCCAGAAGATCGATTTGCCGGCGTAGCCACGCTCGATGGTGCCGTCGAGGTTATCCCAATGGTTGAGAATGCGAATTGGCGCCGCGGGCGATTCGTACGTCTCGAGATGTTCGATTGATCGTTGGGTGGCGATGGTTCTCAGCAGGGCAAAGACACCGTAAAGGAGTCCGCGGTCGCTCGCGCCGACGACGGCGAGCGATTTCTTGCCTCGCAGCTCGAAAGACCGCAGACAAAAGCCGTCGCCGACCAACCTTTCCGCGGTGTCAATGGCGCGAAGGTCCTTAATTGACTTCGCCCGGTCGCGTGTCGCTAGGAAAACCGCGCCGGCGGTTCCGGCATCTGGCCTTATGTTGAGATCTTTATTCAGCAGGCCTTTTAGACCGCGAACTAGTTCTGAGCACGCCGACTTTGTAATCGGTGAATCGCCCAGCACGACCACAGTATCAGGCAGCGAGATGTAGTGTTTGGCATCGTCGTTGGTGAGCGGAGAATAGCGCAGCCAGGCATCGTAGCCGGTTTCCGCGCGGCCGAGGCTTGGTCCCAAGAATAGGAGCGTGGCGAGAAAACGAATGGCTGCGGTCGATTTCAATCCGGCGGTAAACGTCATGAGCGCGGGCCGCGGAAGTTAGAAGCCGATGCTTGCGCCGCCGTCGACGGGCAACACGATGCCAGTGATGAATTTGGCCGCCGCCGAGCATAAATAAGTCGCGGCCCAGCCGATGTCCTCCGGTTCGCCGAACCGGTTCATAGGCGTCCGGCTCAGAACTTTGGTCGCACGCGCCGGGTCGCCGTTGAATGCACTACGCATCATTTGAGATTCGATCCATCCCGGAGCGATCGCGTTTACGCGAACGCCGTAAGGAGAAACTTCGGTTGCCAGCGAGCGTACCAGGCCCAAGTGGCCGGCCTTCGCTGCGGAATAGGCGCTGACCATCGGCAGGCCGATGAGCGATGCCATCGACGCGCTAAAGAGTATGCTGCCATGCCGTCGCTCAATCATCCCTGGTAGCACGGCGCGCGTCAAACTGAAGGCCGCAACTAAATGAGTTTGCAGTACGGATTCGAACTCCGCGGGACTCAAATCAAGCGCCGATTTCTTGATGTGGATTCCGGCGTTGTTGACAAGAATCGAAACCGTGCCGAATCGCTCGGCAGCCCGTTTGGTTAGGGCAGGGGCTTCATCTATCTTTAAGATATCGTGGGCGATCCAATCGGCCGATTCGCCCAATTCCTTGGCGGCAGATCGTAGTACCTCTTCGCGTCGCCCCACGAGAACGACTTTTGCGCGGGCTCGGACGAAGCAACGCGCGATCCCGAGGCCCAGCCCCGTACCGCCGCCCGTAATCAGCGCTGTTTCGCCTGCGAGTGAAAAAGGATCGGTCATGCGATGTCGAGCTAGTTTGCTTCAATTGCTTGCAACACGCCGCGAAAATAGCCTAACGCAAATGCCATCCCGGCGTGCCACGGCGCGTCGCAACTCATTTGCGGTGTGTGGTCGGGAACGATTACGCCGCGGAAATTGTTTCGTTTCAGGATCTTTAGCACGCGGACGATATCCACGTCGCCGTCATCGATGAATGTTTCGAAGTAGTTAGGAACTTTGCCGTGCACGTTGCGAAGATGAACATAGGCGAGCTTACCTTGTCGACTGTAACGCTCCGTCGCGTCGTAAACGTCGCCGGTTGTCATTTCCGAAAGCGTGCCGACACAAAACTCCAGCGCGTTTGCGGAACTGGGATGCAGATCAATCAGGCGTTGGTACAACTCTGGTTGATAGACGAGCCGCGGCTGGCCCCGCATCGTTGGCAGGGGCGGATCGTCCGGATGAGCGGCCAGCGTGACTCCGACCTCTTCGGCAACCGGAACTAGCTCGTCCAAGAATTCTTTCACGCGCTGCCAAAGCGCTTCGCTGTTGATCGATGGCTCGTTTTCCGGGCTGGCCTGGGAATCGTAGACCATATTCCAGGCCATACCGCGCGGCATTGGTGTGTCGTACGGTTGGTCGACACCCACGGATACCGCTTCGCCGCGTGCGAATGGACCTTTAATGCGACCGCAGACGCCAGCGATGCTGAAGTTGTAGCCGAAGATTGGAATTCCAGCCTGGCCCACACGACGGATCAAAGTTTTTAGGTTTTCGAGCTGTTGTCCCTTTTTGGGGCCACCTAGAAGCACATCGTGCCAGTGTGCCGGGTCAAAGTTTTCGATCGCTTCGAGCTCTAAGCCCGCGGCATTGATTTCACGCCGAAGCGATTGGAGTTCTTCGAGCGTCCAGAGTTGATTCGGGTCGCCGGCGGCACCCCAGCCCCATTCGTCATCCAGCGGTTGGTCTGGCTTGGCCGCTCTGGCGCCTTTGAAATAGTCGACAAGGTGGGCGACGATGTGCGTAGCACCCGCCTGGCGCGCGAATTGAAAGTTCTCGCGCGTGAGCATGTGACGATACAGGCCCAGACCAAGCTTCATGACATGTATATTGAGGAACTGACTTCGGCCGTCCGATCGTTTCGGCCAGTCTCGGCGAGCGCCGAATCTTGAATGAACCGCCTAGATGCAGCATAACCTTAAACGCGCGGATGTTGTTCGCGAGTGACTTGATCGCGACATTTTTATTCGCAAAAGTGGAACGAGCGACTGGCGATCACTTTTATACTGGCACGCATGACCAATTTCGAAAATGCAACGTACCGCGACGCGAAACGTCCGATCGGCGAACGTGTTAGTGATTTGTTGGCACGCATGTCGTTGGCTGAAAAGGCCGCGCAAATGGTGTGCGTTTGGAATCTTAAGAAAGACACACTGTTGGATGAGCAAGGACGTTTTGACGAGAAGAAAGCCGCCCACTACTACGGCCATGGGCATGGATTGGGGCAGGTCGGTCGGCCAGGCGACTTTGGCGGCGTCGGTCCGCGGCAATCGGCAGAGCTGACCAACGAGATTCAGCGGTTCTTTATCGAGAACTCCAGGCTTGGCATTCCGGTGGTTTTTCATGACGAATGCTTGCACGGTCACGTGGGGATCAACTCGATCAGCTTTCCGCAGCCGATCGGATTGGCCGCTACGTTCAATCCGGAATTGGTTCGGAAGCTCTACTCGATGACCGCACGCGAAGCGCGCGTGCGCGGGGTGCACCAGGCGCTGACGCCCGTGGTGGATGTGGCGCGCGATCCGCGGTGGGGCCGTGTCGAAGAAACCTTCGGCGAAGATCCTTATCTCGTGGCACGCATGGGAGTGGCGGCAGTTCAAGGGTTCCAGGGCGATCGCACGTTTGCTGACAAACGACATGTGATCGCCACCCTGAAGCATTACGCTGCTCATGGGCAGCCGGAGTCCGGGACGAATTGCGCTCCGGTGAACGTTTCGGAGCGAGTCCTGCGCGAGGTGTTTCTGTCGACGTTCGAGGCCGCGATCCGCGAAGCGGGGGCGATGAGCGTGATGGCGTCCTATAACGAGATTGACGGCGTTCCGTCGCATGCAAATCGTTGGCTGTTACGCGATGTGCTGCGGGGTGAATGGGGTTTCACCGGGACGGTGGTATCCGACTACTACGCGATTCGCGAACTCAACGAACGGCCGGAGCTTTACGGGCATCATCTCGCTCACGACGGAGCGGAAGCTGCTGCTTTGGCCGTGCGGGCGGGAGTTAATATCGAGCTGCCCGAACCGGATTGCTACAAACATCTGATTGAGCTGGTAGAGAAGGCGACTCTGCATGAGTCTGAGTTAGACGAACTTGTCGGGCCACTGCTGGCGCAAAAGTTCCAGCTTGGGTTATTCGATGACCCATTTGTGGATCCGTCGGAAGCCGAACACATCGTGGGGTGCGATGACCACCGTGAGCTGGCACTTCTTGCCGCGCGGCAAACAATTACGCTGCTGAAAAACGACGATAATATCGCGCCGCTCGATCTGTCGAGGATCAAAACGCTGGCCGTGATTGGGCCGAACGCCGACCGTCCGCTGCTTGGTGGGTACAGCGGGCAGCCGACTTACGTTTCGACCGTTTTGGACGGCATCCGCCGGCGCGTGGGAGACCAGGTCGAAGTTATTCATCACGAGGGTTGCAAAATCACGATCGGCGGTTCTTGGTGGTTAGATGAAGTGTCGCCCAGCGATCCGGTCGAAGATCGCAAAAGCATTGCGGCGGCGGCCGACGTGGCGAAGCGCGCGGACGTCGTCGTTCTGGCCATCGGAGGTAATGAGCAAACCTCGCGCGAGGCTTGGATGCTCAATCACCTGGGCGATCGAGCGAATCTCGAACTGGTTGGCCAACAAAACGAACTTGTGGACGCCATGGTTGCCACCGGGAAGCCGGTCATTGCGCTGCTATTCAACGGCCGGCCGCTGGCCGTTCAACATTTGGCCGCCAAGGTGCCCGTGATATTCGAATGCTGGTACCTCGGGCAAGAGAGCGGCACCGCGGTTGCAGAGGTGTTGTTTGGCGATCACAGTCCGGGTGGGAAGCTGCCGATCACCATTCCCCGGTCGGTGGGGCATGTTCCCGCGTACTACAACTACAAGCCATCTGCTCGCCGCGGATATTTGTTCGATGACGTGAGCCCGCTGTTCCCGTTCGGGCATGGCCTGAGCTATTCCAAATTTGAATTTGGGGCGCCGCAGCTAGAAAAATCCACGATTGGAGCCGGCGAGTCAACGACTTTGCGCGTCTCCGTTACCAACCGCGGTAAACGAGCGGCCGATGAGACTGTGCAACTGTACATTCGCGACCTGGTGAGTTCGGTAACGCGGCCGGTAAAGGAGCTTAAGGCATTTGAGCGGATTTGTTTGCAGCCAGGTGAATCCCGGACCGTTGCGCTCCGCATTACGCCGGACCAACTATCGTTCTGGAATATCGATATGCGTCGCGTTGTCGAACCAGGGGAATTCGAACTCATGGTTGGCCCCAATGCGCAAGACGTGCAAACACTGACGCTGACCGTTCGCTAGTTACCTGAAGGTCGATTCAGCCATCGAACTTCAGATCCTCTTTATCGAGAGTGCTGAAACTCGAAGTTTATGGGCCTTGAGTCGGAATACTTGCACCGTGGATGTAAACGCCAGGACGCGACTACCGCTGCGGGTTTCTATGGACGTTCGCCCGCCAGGCTAAATCCGAGCGCGCTGTTCAACGCGGGGCGTGGTGAACATGACTCTGGTACAGCGATCGGGATTTGGTGCAGAGTAAACGCCTCATCGAATCCAACTAAGTCGAGAACATCGAGCCAGACGTCGAACGATTCAGCACGCGAACTCTGCGTTCCGCCAGTGGACAGTAATTCATCCTGATGCGTTTGTTGACGACTGGAAAAGCTCCCGGGCTTCTGCGAGCCCGCATTGTTGTCCAGGAACCTATACTCGGTGACGCCCACACTGGCCGCCTAGCGGAATGCCTGACGGGAAGTGCTAGCCGTCGAGCAATTGCGCAGCACTTACGCGCTTCGTGTGCTCTGCAATCAAGGTCTGTAGCGAAAGTCCTGAGCTCAAACCGGCAAAGCAGTTGCTACGATGTTCGCGCGTAAACGGCTCTTCCCGTTCGTGCTGTTTCTGGATTGTAAACTGCCCGGTTTTAATTCGCTGTAGAGTTTTGCGATCAACAACATGGGCAAAGTAGTTTTGCGAGCGACCGTGGGCATGCGGTATGAGCCCCGAATCCCGCGAGCAAACGAGAATAAGGTCGTACTACTTAGCGCGTAGTAGACACTACGACCGCTCCTTGGCCGTGATGTTCTCCTGTGAGAACTGCTTGCTTGGCTTGAGACGAATCGACGGCCACGTGTCCGCCATCGGAGATTTCTGAAAGATCGCCCACGATAATTTTTTCAGTTCCATCGAAGTCCTGCCACGGACCCGGAATCCCGTTAGTCGGAAAGGCCCCTTTCTTTACGACTTCGACCCAGCTGCCGTCTGAGATGCCTGTCTGAATTTGTGTGCGGATGGCTTTGCCCCCATTTACCACATAGCAGCACATGCGGTTGCCGATTTGAACCACGGCCGAACTGGGAATGGCACGAACATTCGTGCGGTTCAAATCAATCGAGCCATAAGCGTACATACCGGGAAGAAGGTCTCCATTGGCATTCGGTAGGTCGACCTCCGCAGTAAGTGTACGGCTCTGCTTATGAAGTGCTGGGGCGATTCTCGTGACCTTAACATCGAACTCACGCCCCGCAAGCGCTTGGATGCGGAGAGAAGCTTTGCTCCCGACAGCGACATAGGGCGCCTCGACCTCCGGTACGCCGATGACAAATATCATCGGGTCCGTACGCGTTAAGACAAGTAAAGGCGCGGCTGTGTT
>DATBAY010000086.1:0-4594 GCA_036271295.1 Lacipirellulaceae bacterium
GACGATGGTAGTTCCGCCGTGTTGATGAACGGTCGTCTGATCGGCGCCCGCCATGCCGAATAAGTACGTGGTCACCCCGGTAGTTGAATTGACAAATTGCAGCGCGTTGTCGATCACCAGGTTCAAAGGATTGTTGGGGTCGGGATCATAGATATGCAAAAACGGCAACAGAGAAAGGTTGCTCGCACCGCTGCCTGCGCGAGCATCAAGGTCGACCGTTCGACCGGTGGCGGCGACCGTGGGCTCGTTTACATAGACCTGCTTGACGCCGGCACCGCTCAAATCGCCGATGGTGATGTTCGTCGCGCGGTCTTGGGCACTGACCACAAACGTGGAGAACTGCAGCAGCGCCAGCGTCGGCGACGGCGGCAAGCCGGCCAGCTGATAATTGAGATCGATAGAACCCGGGTCCGAACCCGGCGTAGCGCTGATCGATTGCGTTCCTTCGCCGGCCAATACGACAAACGTATTGTCGCCTTCATCGGTGCCGCCGACGATTAAGCCGCCCTGCGTCATCGGTGTTGTGATAACGACGGTATTATTGCCCGCGCCCCCGCCAACGACATTGACCGCCGATCCTAAAACCAACGTGTCGTTGCCAGGGCCGCCAACCAAAATGTTACTGCCGGAGCCGCCGTTGAGCTCGCTGTCTTCGCCGCCCGCCTTCAAGTAGGCCGCGCCACTGCCGGAATACGTCAGCGTGGCCTTCCCATCGCCTCCTTCAAAGTGGACAGCAGAGGTGACTTCCGGCAAGACGTTAATATCTAAATCGCCTAAATCGCCGTAACCACTGATTGATTTGACGCCCGAGATCGTCTGGCTTACCCAAAAGTCAGTACCGAGGAACGTACCTTGAAAGATCGAGATTTGAATCGTCTCGCCAGCGTTGGGATCAGGCGGTGGCGAGCCGGGTGGCGGCTCGACATGCTGGATGATTATTCTTTCATTCCCATCCGTCTGGTCGACTTCATGCCGCATTGCGGCTTCGGCGCCGATGTATAGGTCAATACTTCCTTGCGCATCCGGTTGCGAGGCCAGAATTGGCCCCGTAATAATCGGTGGATCGTTGGGACCGGGCATGTTCAGGTCTACGAGGACCACGCTGGCGATGTCGAAGCGGTGTTTCACGCCGATGAAGTGCCCCAGCACTTTGACTCCGATGCCGACTTCAATTCCAAGCTCGCCCAACAAGCGACCGCTGGTATGGAGAGCTGTATCAAACTCGCTGAACCGCACTTTGCCGTCGTGATTTGGATCTTCAAAGGTGATACTGACCGGATCGTCGCCGCCGTTGTCCGTGGAGACGAAGCCGCCGATCTTCGCGCTGTAGATTCCGATGGAGACGCCGACGCCGGCAACGAGGCTGCCCGAGAGTTTGAAATGCGAATCATCGGAAATGTAAAAGCCGTCCTTGACTTCAGCGGCGACGTTGGAGGTATTGCCGGAGGCGACGTCGTTCAGCAGTTCGCGCAGTCCTAAGGTGTCGTACCCAAATTTGAAATGCGCATCGACGGGGATTTCGCCGCCGAATTCGACCCCCATGCCGAACACTTCCAAACTGGGCACCTGTCCGCCTTGAGCCGTGACGTCCTCATCCACGGTGAACGTGAACAAGTCCGATTCTCTGCCCAAGAGCAAATTGAAGATGGCCTGTTTGGGGTCATCGATGATCGGGAAATCAATGCGGTAGCCGTTCGTCTCCGCCGCTGATAAAGCGTGCGAAAAGTCATTCACCTGGCTGGGCAAGGGGACGTTCGACGCGTGCAGATGGTTAACGATTAAGTTGGTAAGATTCGCGACACTCAGGTCTTGGACGTCGCCGGCCGGGGCCACCGTGCGCAAGTCGTAATCGTTCAAATCGAAGCCGCCCAGCGGCATCTTCACCGAGGAGTCGATGTTGAGTTGGTCAATAGAATAGATAAGGTCGCCCATGCTGTGGATTAGGTCCCACAGGGGCCCATAGTTTGTGTACGGTGCAACGAGGGTCGCCAGGTCGAGCAACGTAATGTCGCCCTGTCCGATGAGATGGCTCAAATCGGATAGTCCGGGCAGCGGATATCGAAGAATCTCCTGCACCGGTTCCATCGGCTTGGTGGTGGTCTGAATGATTTGAAACACTGGGCGGACCACGTTGCTGATGAACTGGCCGAAGTTCAAGTTCACGTTGTCGTACGTCACCTGCGGTTCGATCGTGGGATTGTTGCTGCTGAAACCCCAGTGCAGGTGGAAGTCCACATCGATCGCGGGAAAATCATCGTTCGTGCCCGCGAAGCTGCCGGTCACGCGCAGGTTCGCGTCGGCTCCGCCGTCCAACTTAAACGTGGGTGTGCCACTCAAATTGTTGACCATCGCCGTGAGGTAGAGCCCATTCGGCTGGTCACCGATCGCCGCCGCGGTGCCGTCGACGAAGCCCAACGTGGCCCGGGCGCTGAAACCCTCGTGCAACCCAGCGGTGATGAAAATTGCCAGTGGGTTAAGTGCGTCGACGATGGGGTGACTGCCATCGGGCGCGGCGAGCCCGTTGAGTGTTTTCGACGAGTCGAGCGCGACGGTTGACGTGTTCGAGTTGAAGGTGAACGCCAGCTCGAAGGCGTAGCCGACCGAGACGTCAATCGTACCAGTGGTCGCCACTTTGAGTGGCAAGCCAGGAATCCCCGTGTTGAACCCAATGTTCGTGCTCGAGGGGACGAAGGTGCCCCCGAGCCGCATTTCCACGGTGAAGCCTTCGCTGCCTAAGCTGCCGGTACGCGTTACCACAACATCGCCGACCCGTTCCGGCACACCGGAAAGCGCGTTCTGGATCTGGCTGATGGAGTCGTCGGTGACCGCGATCGAGCCCAAGCTAGCCAGAGAGTTTTTCACATCCCCGTCGAAGCGACTGACGATTTGCGACGCGGTGCCCAGCGAGCTGCCGACCAGCGGAATCGTTGATTGCGTACCGGTCTTATAGTTGTTCAACCCAGAGGTGAGCCGAGTCTGCATGTCCACGAGTTGGCTATCGAGCATGTTGCCGACGTTGACAAAATTGACAGCCAACATCCGGCGGTCTTCCAACTCCTCATAAAGTGGTCGCCGGCGATAGCCGATTACATCGCCGGTCGCTCTGCGGCCGTTTCGCCGCCGCCGGCTCGTTGCCTTTCGTTTAGGATTGCGTGTCCACATAATCAGCGTCCCTTAACCCAATGCAAGGCCGGGATAGTCGAGCGTTGTATAAGTGATGGCGTAGCAGGGCGATGTTGCGGCGGCCCACAGTAGGGCGTTGGGAAGGACGAGCGTGCGTCGTCGCCAGCGAACAATCGCCATGGTAATGATGATTAGCGCCGCGGTTGACGGCTCGGGCACGGCAGTATTCACACTCGCACCTGCGCCGCCACTGGCAGTTCGCCCGAAGTTGGCGCGCCATACGTCGTAGTCGTTCTGCGTGTAGGTCGTGCCGAGACCTTTGCGCCATACGACGTAATCCGCCGCATCGACTATGCCGTTGCCGTTGTAGTCCCCGGCCAATGGCGCAGGGATGTTAGAGACCAGAAATGCGCGAGTTGCGCCGTTGAAGTCGCCATAGCCTGCAATGGCTGAACCGTCGGCGGAGATGCCGGAGGCTTGAGTGAGGGTCCAGCCGGTAAGGTCGAGACCGAGGGAGGATAAATAGACGTTGAGATCGACCATGCCAAGCGAGTGCGTCCAGAGGGAGGCACGGGCGCCGTTCGCAGACTCGCTCGTACCCACGATGATTGAGTTGTCGGCGCTGATGGCGCGGCCTTGCGAGTTGACGCCGCCTGCCAGGACGCCCAGATCCTGCATCCCTTCGGCCGAGGTCCAGCGAAAAGCGTGGAAGGCGCTCGAAGCAGCGTCGATGTAGCCGTCGCCCGTCGCGACCGAGCCATCCGGGCTGAGAGCCAGGGCTTCGGAAGAGTTGCCGCCAAGAATATCGCCGAGGCCTTGCATGCCGCCGGTCGATGTCCAGCGGAAGGCACCAATCGAGCTGTCTATGCCTGCTACCACGGAGCCGTCGGCGCTGATGGCGAAGGCGTCGGTGCCACTGCCACCCGGGAGAGTCCCGAGATTCTGCAGGCCGCCCGCGGCGGTCCAGCGAAATGCGCGCCCGTTTGTTAGACCTGCCGTGTAGCTAAATCCCGCGATTACCGAGCCATCGGCGCTAATGGCACTGGCGGCCGACGCAGTCCCAGTTCCCAAGACGCCGAGGCTCTGCATACCGGATGCAGCCGTCCAACGGAACGCACGATTGTTACCGTTGGCCCCCGCGCTGATTCCTGTCACGACCGAGCCGTCGGCGCTGAGTGCGCTTCCGGAGGAATACGGACCGATCGACGACAAGATGCCAAGGTTCTGCAGCCCCCCACTGGCCGTCCAGCGGAATGCGCGATTGCCGATGTCGCCGTTACTGCTACCGGTTACCGTCGAACCATCGGCGCTGATGGCATTTGCGGCCGAAAAGTTTCCGCCCGTGAATACGCCGAGGTTCGTAATGACGGGCTGCCCAATTGCCGAATCGGCCCAGAGGAGTAGTGCGACGAGTAGTGACGCACGAACAAATTGGTTGGCGTCGCGCCGATTAAGTGTTCGAATGTCGCTG
>DATBAY010000087.1:0-3923 GCA_036271295.1 Lacipirellulaceae bacterium
GCGATTCGTTGAATCTCGTCAGATTGCTATGCGGCAGCAATACCAACTCAAGTACAATGAACGACGGACGGGAGATCCTCTCACTCTGTCCGACCGCGGCCTCTCTGGTCGATTCCCCTTCCGACGGCGCCCTAATTTCTATCGCGCCGCGCTCTCCTCGTTCGAAGGGATCGTTCGATGTTTGGCCGCAATGAGGTTGACGACAAAGCGCTGCAGAAAACCGTTACGCAACGATTGCAACGTGCCAGCTCACAAGCTGGCCTCTCCGCTTCCGTCCAAAACGGCAGCGTTACATTAACCGGTAAACTTCATTTCGAAAACCAACGCACGCCCATCGTCAAAGCAATGCGCAGCGTAGCCGGTGTGCGGAATGTAATCGACCAGCTCGTTTCGCCTCCCAAAGTCCGGCCCAATCAGCCGCAGCAGAATACCTACCGATCGCCTACACCCGCCGAGGCTGCCAGCCCAGAAGCAATGGAATCAGCGGTCGATAATTTGGTCCCAGAGTCCCCGCTCCCAGCTGGCGAAATTAGCGATCCAACAGCTAACGTTTGATTTGCGGCGGCACTTTCTGCTCGCTCCCCGGTCATTCGACTTTTCCCCTCTCCGTGCCTCCGTGGTTATTCCCTCCCCCATTCGCACCCGCCCATCCCCGCGTTACGATATAAGGACCCCATTCGGTTTGGCCAACTTTCTTACGAGGGTTCCCTATGGCGACGGTCGTTTCCAACCTGCTCCCGGAAGTCGATGCCTTCCTAGAAAAATCGCTCCAGCGACCGCTCGTCGGCGGCAAAGAGGCCGATGCCTCTGACGGTAGCACATTTGAAACGCATGACCCGGGCTCGGGTGACATCCTCGCCACCGTCCCCAATTTCACTGCGAAGGACGTCGATGCTGCGGTCGCCGCCGCCCAAAAAGCGTTCGACAAGTCCGGCTGGGCCACCATGGCCCCCAACGAACGCGGCGCGCTGCTCCACCGCCTCGCCGACGCCGTCGAAAAACGCTCCAAGATCATCGCCCAGATCGAATCGCTCGATGCCGGCAAACTCGAGCCGCATGCTCAAGGCGACGTCGCACACTTTGTCGCTACGATCCGCTACTTCGCCGAGATGGCCCAACACATTGCCCGCCGCAATGTCCTCGCCGTGAAAGGCCACGAAGCCTGGACGATGCGTCACCCCTGGGGCCCGTGTGGTTTCATCTTCCCCTGGAACTTCCCGTTTCTCCTCATCGGCTGGGGCATTTCACCCGCTCTCGCCGCGGGCAACACGGTCGTCATCAAGCCGGCCGAGGATACGCCCCTCTCCGCGATCTACTTGAGCCACCTCGCCCAAGAAGTTGGCATTCCGGATGGTGTCATCAACGTCGTTACCGGCACCGGTGAAAAAACCGGAGCTGCCGTCTCGACGCACAAGGGCTTTCGTCGCATGAGCTTCACCGGCTCGCCCGAAGTCGGCCGCATGGTCGGCGAAGCCTGTGGCAAAAACCTCATTCCTGTGAAACTCGAACTCGGCGGAAAAGGTGCTGCCGTAGTGTTCGAAGATGTCGACGTTAGTGAAACCGCCGCGAAGCTCGTCGGCGCGATCACGTTCCATAGCGGCCAAGTCTGCTGCGACGCGACTCGCTGGCTCGTCCACAAGAGCGTGTACAACGACTTCGTCAGCGAGTGCTCGAAACTCCTCAAGCAAGTAAACGTCGGCTACCAAATGGACGGCGCCACGCAAATGGGCCCGGTCGTCAACGAGAAGCAACGCAAACGCGTTCTCAGCTATCTCGAGAAGGGCGTCAAAGAAGGCGCGAAGATGATCGTCCAAGGCGGTGCCGCCGAAGTCTCCGGCAAGACCGGCCACTACGTAAAGCCCGCCCTCATGGAAGGCACCTTGGAAAACGTTGCTGCCAAAGAAGAAATCTTCGGACCCGTCGCCTATCTCGCCAAGTTCGACAGTGAAGATCAGGCAATCGCGATGGTCAACTCGACCGACTACGGCCTCGCCAACAGCGTCTGGTCCACCGACCTCAATCGCTGTTCGCGGGTCGCCGAACAAATGCGAGCCGGCAATTCCTGGATCAACGCCCACAATGTATTCCCCCACGGCGTGCCCTACGGCGGAATTGGCAAAAGCGGCCTCGGCGGCGGCGTCAACAGCCCCGAAACCCTGTTCGACTACTGGCGCAGCGTCAGCTGCGTCCGCCCCCTGTAGCTTCACGCACAATCCAAACTCGGTTTTAACGCCGAGTCCCACCCCCAAGGCCAACCGCATCGCTTGCGGTTTAGCTCAACCTCAGCGCGCTGCGCACTATGGCAGCGCCCACGCCTCTCCACGCATGCGCCCCATCCATCCGATGAAAACGCTCATTCTCTTTTTCGCACCCTTGATCGCCACGCTTCTTGCGATTTCTTCGCGTGCCGAAGAAACCACCTACCCACCCAAAGTCCCGCGCGTCGAACTCGAACGCCGCATCAAAGAAATCCCCCACACCCACCCCCGCCTCCTTGTCACGTCCGACCAACTAACCAATCTCGCTAAATCGCTCAATACCGACCCACTCCGCCGCGCACTCGCCGACGCCATCATCCGCGACGCCGACGCCCTCCAGTCCGCCCCGCCTATCGAACGCAAACTCATCGGCCGCCGCCTGCTCGATAAATCCCGCGCCTGCCTCGAACGAGTTCTTCTGCTCTCAACCGCATACCACCTCACCCACGACACCAAGTACGTCGACCGCTGCCGACAGGAAATGCTGGCCGCCGCCCACTTCACCGATTGGCACCCCGACCACTTCCTCGACACGGCAGAGATGACCTGCGCGCTCGCCATCGGCTACGACTGGCTCTTTGATCAGCTCGACGAGCCCGCCAGAAAAGAAATCCGCGAAGCCATCGTCCAAAAAGGCCTCCGCGTTCCCTACGACACGCAATTCAACAAATGGCAGCGCATGACCAACAACTGGGGCCAAGTCTGTCACGGCGGCCTCACGCTCGGCGCGCTCGCCGTCGCTGAAGATGAACCCGAGCTCGCCGCGCACACGATCGACGACACCCTCCAAAACGTCGTTCTCTCGATGGCCGCCTACGCGCCTAACGGCGGCTACCCCGAAGGCCCCGGCTACTGGTCCTACGGCACCAGCTACAACGTACTCCTAATCTCCGCGCTCGAATCCGCGCTCGGTACCGACTTCGGCCTCTCGAAAGCGCCCGGCTTCGACCACACCGGCGAATTCCCCGCTCTCGCCTGCGGTCCCTCCGGCCTGTTCTTCAACTATGCCGATGGCGGCGAACACCGCGGGCCCGAATCAATCCGCTTTTGGTTCGTCGACCGCTACCATCATCCCGATTGGCTTCGCAACGAGCGCGACCTGTGGCAGCAAGCCGCCGATAACTCCAAAGCCGGCCGCCCCGCTGGTCTCCACTTCGCAACTCTCGCCCTCCTCTGGATGCAGCCGCCACAAGAGAACGTCAAACCCGAAATGCCACTCGCCTGGCAAAGCAAAGGCGTCGTCCCGATCGCTTTGCTTCGTAGCTCGTGGGATGACGCCACCGCTACGTTCGTCGGCCTCAAAGCCGGCGCCCCCGCCGGCCACCACGGCCACATGGATGCCGGCTCCTTTGTCCTTGATGCCGACGGCATTCGCTGGGCATCCGATCTTGGCATGGAAGACTACAACGGCATCGAACAGCGGCACATGGACCTCTGGGGCACCGCCCAAGACTCCGACCGCTGGACGATCTTTCGACTCAGCAACTTCGGCCACAACACACTCGTCATCGACGATCAACTCCAACACGCCGCCGGCAATACCACGATCACCAAGTTCTCCGACAACCCCAAACTCCCCTTCGCGATCGTCGAACTAACGCCCGTCTACAAAGACCAGGTAAAATCCGCGCGCCGCGGCATCATGATCCTACCCTCGCACGAAGT
>DATBAY010000088.1:0-10132 GCA_036271295.1 Lacipirellulaceae bacterium
CTGCTAAAGAGCCGACGTCGCGACCTGGACGTTCCCCAATCAAAGCTCGGTCGCGCGTTCTTTTGCACAATCTGGAAGCAGCTGGCCGCATTGCCAAGTTTGGCGTTGCGGCTTTTTTGTTGCGCGCTATGCGTGAGGGATGGCGCCTTCGAGTCCGGAGTTTCAGAACATGAGCACGACCCACATGAGCGAGCCGCAAGACCAGGATGTGCCGGCGAAAAAGCCGTCGGAACCGCGGCCGCCACAATTCTCGACGCTCAGCGTCCATGGCGGCGAAGCGCGGCAGAAGCCGGGCGACGCGATCACGGATGCGATCTTCTGTGCGTCGACTTATACGTTCGAAAACACACAAGCGGTCATCGAATTCATTGAAGACGAGCAGCCGCGCGAAGAGTATGGCCGATATGGCAATCCGGGTGAACGCGTTGCCGAGCGAAAATTGGCGGCGCTCGAAGGGGGCGAGATGGCCGTGCTGTATTCGAGCGGCATGGCGGCGATGGTCGGCCTTCTCATGGCCAAGCTCAACGCCGGCGACGAAGTGATCTTCTTCGACGAATGTTATCACCGTAGCCGCGAGTTTTGCTCGAAGCATCTGGCGCGCTTCGGCGTGAAAACGGTGCAGGTGAAAGCCTGCGATTACGATGCGATGGAAGCGGCAATTACGCCGAAGACTCGGCTGCTGGTGAGCGAGTCGCCGACGAATCCGCACTTGAGCATTGTCGACTTGGATCGGTTTGCGCAGATTGGCTGCGACCATGGCGTTGAAACCCTCATCGACGCGACGCTTGCCACGCCGTTTAACTTGCGGCCGCTCAAGGCGGGCGTGGATTACGTGCTGCACTCGGTGACGAAATATCTCGGAGGGCATAATGATTTGCTCGCCGGCGTGGTGATCGGTTCGACGGAGAAGTTGGAGCAGGTTCGCAAGCTGCGCGGCATCATGGGTTCGGTGAACAGCCCACAGAATTGCTACTTGCTGACGCGCGGTTTGAAGACGTTCGAGCTGCGGATGCACCGGCACAATGAAAACGGGCAACGCGTTGCCGAGTTTTTGGAAGCCCACCCGCGGATCGAAAAGGTTTACTATCCCGGGCTGGAGTCGCACACGTATCACGACGTGGCGCGTCGGACCATGCGTGGCTTCGGCGGATTGGTCACGTTCCTGGTGAAGGACGCTGATTGGCGGCAGACGGCGGATATCGTCGATGCGGTGCGAATTCCGCGGATTGCGCCGAGCCTCGGCGGCGTCGAGTCGCTAATCGAACAGCCGCTCGTGATGAGCTACTATCAATGCTCGCCGGAAGACCGCCGCGAATATGGAATTCCGGACAACATGATCCGCATGTCGTGCGGGATCGAGAACCCGGATGACCTAGTTGCGGATTTGGCGCAAGCGTTGGAAGCGACCGCTTAGATTTCCGGTTTCATGCCGAAAAAACCGCTGTTGCTGTGGCTGGCACTGGGGGCGATCGCGGCCGGCGTCGTGGCGTGGATTGCGGCGCAGGTTCATTTGTCGGGGCATGCGCCGGTGGGGTTGGTGTCAGTGGCCGTTGGCGCATTGCTGGGGATTGCGCTTGCTTGGCTGGCCGGGATCGCGGGAATCTATTGCAAGTGGCGTCTCGTCGTCGGCACGCTTCTGCTCGCGGCGTGCACCGTGGTCGCGGAGCACGCGTGGCTGTACCGGGATTTCCGCAGACAATGGCAGGAGGCGCGCGAAAAATCGACCACGGTGGCCATGCTTCGATCCGAGACGCCGCCGGGGCCGGATGTGTATTTCACGCACGAATGGAATCCGGGGCTGTGGATTTCGGACGCGGCGATCATCATAGTTGTGGGAGTCGGCACGGTCGTTTTTCTGCGGCGTGGCGGCAACGAACCCGGGCTTGTCGCCGAAGCGAAATCGGTCGACCCGTAAATCAGAACACTCAAGTTTGACCATGGCGATCATTGGCACCGGCATCGACATTGTGGAATGTTTGCGCATCGCTCAAATGATCGAGCGGCATGGAGAGCTATTCATCACGCGCGTTTACACCGACGCCGAAATCGAATACTGCACGACACGCAAAGCGGCGACGCAGCACTATGCGGGACGTTGGGCGGCGAAGGAGGCTGTGCTGAAGGCGCTGGGTACCGGGTGGCGGCGTGGCATCGGCTGGCGCGATATCGAGATTCGCAACGACAAGAACGGTGCGCCGCTGGTGAAGCTCCGCGGCGGCGCTCGAGATGTGATGGAGCAGGCTGGGATTCAAAAGCTGCACGTCTCGATTTCGCACTGCCGCAGTTTTGCGGTGGCGCATGTGGTGGCGGAAGGTGAGCGTTCAGGCGGGTAAGCTTTTTGCAGATGATCTATTGAATGTTAGAATATGGTGTGGGGGTCCGATGCCAGCTAAAGCAGACATCGGTCCGTACAGATTTTTTTCTACTCCGCAGAAGCGAATGAGCCACCGCATGTGCGAAGAGAGCGTGGTACGGCAAAGTATTGGTTGGAGCCGGCGCGACTAGCGGTCACGACAATTTAAGAGTCACGAACTTCGCGTCATCCGAGCGATCATTGCGGAGAATAGGAATAAATTTCTGGAGGCCTGGAATGAGCACTTTGGTGGCTGAGCGCGACGTCTTTGCGCAATCCATCGAATTTTCCAACGATGCGATGACGGTTCAACTGGACGACGGTCGCGCGCTTTCGATTCCACTGGCCTAGTATCCTCGATTGCTGCACGGAAGCGCCGAGGAACGAACGCACATTGAACTGATTGGAGGGGGAGAAGGGATTCACTGGCCTAAGCTCGACGAAGATATCAGTGTAGAAAGCTTGCTCGCAGGAAGGCGCTCGGCCGAGACAGATGCATCGCTGACAAAATGGTTGAGCAAGCGAACTTAAGATTCGGGAAACGGCACAATCGCTGGGCGGATAGTTATTTTTAGGTGCCGATGCCTTCTTCGATTCGCGCCTCGGTCATGACCTTCTGCTCGAGCTCGAGATCTTCGAGGAGCTTGGTGCGTTTCCAGTCGCCGCCGAGGAACCAGACGACGCACACGATGGCCGAGATGGTCATGGCGATAGGGTGGGACCACCAAATGCCGTCGATGCCGAGCGACGTGTGGCGCGACAGGATGTAGGCGAGCGGGAATTGAAGCACCCAGGTCGAAATAAGCGTCAGCATCATGGCGGCCATCGTGTTTCCGGCGCCGCGAAGCGTGCCGGTGATGGCGAATTGCAGGCCGATGCAGCCGAGTGCGAACGAGATGATGCGGAGGAAGTGGGAGCTTTCCTCGATCGCGAGGGGGCTGTTAGGAACGAAGAAAGCAGCGAGCGGCGTGGAGAACAAGAAGATAAACGCGCCGCCGACCGTTGGAATGATGAATGACAGCATGCTTGCAATCAGATTGGTCTGCTCGGCGCGTTGCAAGTTGCCGGCGCCGAGATTTTGGGCGACTAGCGTGGTGGTCGCGAGCGCTACGCTCATTGCTGGAATGACGACGAGCGTGAGGATACGGTTGCCGATTCCGTAAGCGGCGACAGCGACAGTGCCGAAGCTGGACACAAGCAGCGTCATGAGCCACAGTCCCATCGCCCGCGTGCCTTGATCGACCGAGGCCGGCAATCCGAGAACAAATGTTTTCCAGATGATGCTCCAATCGGGTTTAAAATCGGAGAGGCGTGGTTTTAGGCCTTGGGAACCGCTGAAAAGCAGAGCGAAGCCAATCACCATGGCGAGCGCTTGAGTTGAGAGGGTGGCCATCGCAGCGCCGGCGACCCCCATGGGCGGTATCGGACCCCAGCCAAATATAAAGAGCGGGTCCAAGGCGAAATTGAGGATCACCGTGAGCAGCACGATCAACATCGGCACTTGCACGACGCCGATGCCGCGCATGAGCGACTGATAGACGAAAAAGCCGAACACGAAGATGAACCCGATGAAGGTGATTTGCAGGAAGCGAACGGCGTCGGGTAAGACATCGGGCTCGGCGTCCATCAGGCGCATTAGCGGCTCGCTGAAGAAATAGCCGACCGTGGAAAGCAAGATGCTGATCGCAAAGACCATGATCAGCGTTTGCGCGGTTACATGATTCATCATCCGCTCTTCGCCGCGGCCTTTGTACTGTGCGATGAGCACGGAGCCGGCGATCGCGAGGCCGCCGCCGACGGCAACCATCAAAAAAGTGATGGGAAAACACAGGGAGACTGCCGCAACGCCGGCGGCACTTACTCGGCCGACCCACCACATGTCGGTGATTTGATAGGCGACGGCAAGAAGATTCGCGCCGATGATTGGCAGCGAGAGCCGGATGAGCGCTCCGGCGATCGAGCCTTCGGTTAATGAGGGTTTCGAAACGCGACCGGAAGTGGAGGGTGGCGGGGAGGGCATGCGGCATCCGTGCTGTGTAGACCGCGCGTGAACCTGTAAAGTTCACGCGAGCCGGGGCGAAACTTTGTTTTTGTTCGCCAACCGATTGCGAACGCTACGTGAGCGGCGACCACCGTGTCGCGACTTCTTGAACTGCTTCACGGCCGTACTTAAGGCTTTTTCTTCGACGCCTTTGGGGTCGCCTTTTTCGTTGTCTTACGTTTGGTAGCGGATTTCTTCGGCGCGGCAGCGGCTTTGGCGGTCTTTTTCTTCGCCTTCTTTTTGGGAGGGCCGGCGGCGGCGCGGGCCGCAAGTAACTCCAGCGCTTCCTGGAACGTGAGCTCTTCGACCGCGGTGCCTTTCGGCAGCGAGGCGTTCGTTTCGCCATCGGTCACGTAAGGACCGTATCGGCCGTCTAAGAGCTGGACTTTTTCACTGGTAACAGGTGACGCTTCGAAAACCTTCAGCGGTTCGCGTTTGGCGGCGGCCCGGCCGCGGCCGTGCTGCTTAGGTTGGGACAGCAAATGCAATGCTTGCTCAAGCGTGACGTCGAGCGGCGAAATATCGGCCGGCAGCGAACGCGTTTCCTCACCGGATTTGACATAAGGCCCGAAGCGGCCGTTGAACGCCATTACCGGTTCGTTGTTTGGCGGATTGTTTCCCAGATTTCGCGGAAGCGTGAGCAACTTGAGTGCGGTGGCGAGATCGACATCGGACGGAGTCATGCCCTTGAGCAGCGACGCGTTCTGCGGCTTCTCTTCGTCTTCCATCGTGCCGCGCTGCACGTAGGGCCCGAAGCGGCCAGTCTTCAAGTAAACGGGCTTGTTCGTGTCGGGGCACGTGCCGAGCGGTTCGTCGCCTTGGGCCGCTTGTTCGAGCAGCTTGAGCGCGGCTTCGAGTGTGACCTCATCGGGCGGCGTTTCTTCGGGGAGCGAGGCCGTGCGATCGCCTTGTTCGACGAACGGCGAGTACCGGCCGACGCGCACGTAAACCGGATCTTCGCCTTCCGGGTGACCGATTTCAATGCGGCTGATACTGCGAGCGTCGATCTCTTCGCTTTTGTTTTCGAGCTGCGGTTTGAGACCAGGCGTGCCATTTCCGAAGTAGAACGAGTTTAAGTAGTCGACGTACTCGCGTTCGCCGCGGCTGATCGCGTCGAGGTCGTCTTCCATCTGCGCGGTGAATTGGTAATCGACCAATCGTCCAAGATGGTCCTCGAGTAATTTGACGACCGAGAATGCCACCCAGGTCGGCACGAGTGCGCCGCCCTTTTTGAAGGCGTAGTTGCGATTCTGAATTGTGTCGATGATCGAGGCGTAGGTGCTGGGTCGGCCGATGCCGCGCTCTTCGAGCGCTTTGGTGAGCGCGGCTTCGCTGAAGCGGCTGGGCGGTTGTGTGTTATGTTCCTTCGCATCCATGCCGATGCATTTCAGTACTTCGCCGACAGTGACACTTGGGAGCACAACCTCTTGATCGGCGAGCTCGGCATCTGGCGTGTCGCTACCTTCCACGTACGCCCGCAGATAGCCTGGGAAATCGATCGTTTTGCCGCTGACTTGGAAAACGCAGCCTTCGCCTTCGATGGTGATCATGATGCGGCGGCCGCGTGCGTCGGCCATTTGGCTGGCGATCGTGCGTTTCCAGATCATGTCGAAGATTTTGAATTCATCTGAATTAAGTTCATTGCGAAGCGTGCCGGGCAGCTCGAACGGATGGCCGGCAGGGCGGATGGCCTCGTGGGCCTCTTGGGCATTTTTGACTTTGCCTTTGTAGACGCGGGCTTCGGCCGGTAAGTAGTCGTTGCCGTACTCGTCGGCGACAAGTCGGCGAGCGTCCTCGACCGCGACCTGAGCCAGATTGGTCGAGTCGGTACGCATGTAAGTAATGTGGCCGTTTTCGTAAAGGCCTTGCGCCACCTGCATCGTGCGACGGGCCGTGAAACCGAGCTTGCGGTTGGCTTCCTGTTGCAGCGTGCTGGTCGTAAACGGCGCGTACGGCTTCGAGGTATATGGTTTGTCTTCGATGTTCGTAACCCGGAATTCGCCGTTGCGGATTCGCTCGACGAGCGCTGTCGCGGCGGGACCATCGAGCAGCATCAGCTCATTATTTTTGAGCTTGCCAGTTGCCGAGTCGAAATCTTTTCCGGCCGGAATGCGGCGGCCATCGACTGAGACGATCCCGGCTTCCAACTGCTGATCGTTCGACTTGGCGAACTTCCCGATCAAGTCCCACCAGTTGGCGGAAACAAATGCCATGCGTTCGCGTTCGCGTTCGACGATCAGGCGGACGGCCACGCTTTGCACGCGTCCTGCGGAGAGCTTCGGTCGAACCTTGCGCCAGAGCAGTGGCGAAACTTCGTAACCGTATAGGCGATCGAGAATGCGGCGGGTTTCTTGAGCGCGGACGAGGCCCTCGTCAACATGGCGCGGCGATTTCAGAGCGGCTTGAATGGCGTCCTTCGTGATTTCATGGAACACGAGCCGGTGGACGGGCACTTTCGGCTTCAGGATCTCGAGCAGGTGCCAACTGATGGCTTCGCCTTCGCGGTCTTCGTCCGTCGCGAGATAGAGGGCGTCGGCATCTTTGAGCTTGTCTTTCAAGAGTTTGATTTGCTTACTCTTGCCGGGCGGAACGATGTAGATCGGCGTGAAATTGTCGTTAACGTTGACGCCCAAGTTCGACCAAGGCTCGCCTTTGAATTGGGCTGGAATTTGCGCGGCGCCTTGTGGCAGATCGCGCACGTGGCCGATGCTGGCCTCGACGGTAAAACCGCTACCCAAGAATTTGCCAATTGTCTTGGCCTTGGCGGGCGACTCGACAATTACCAACGCGTGGGTCGGCTCACCGGAATCGGATTTGGCGGTCTTTCGCTTGGCCATTCTGTCAGTTACAAGTTGTTAAATTGAATAGTTTGGGTAATTAATGGCGGTGTCAGGAGATTATCTGCGTTTTCTTCGGCCGAACGTAAATTCAACATTTTCATGCTGAATAATCGCTAGGACCGTCCTGTTTCAGTGAAAATGTTCCGTTGCAACCGGTGCGAGGCCGTCGGCCGGCATTCGTCCGATCCGCGCGGTAAGCCCTCGCTTCGCTGGCACGAATCGATCGTGTATTCGAACCGAAGAGGCCGGCGCATTGTTTTCGCAAAACTGATCGTAGACAAGCGGAGTCGGGAAAATCGGTGTGCCGATGGCCAGTTGCCGATGAACCACACTCCCTAATGGGATTGCATTTGCGCCGATTCCACATAGAATCACGCGCTTTGCCTCGATCAAGCCGGTCGTCAATGCTTAACGGGCGGCTAGGCGGGATGTCAAGATGGCCAACCGCTGGGTGGTTTGAGTGCTGGGAGCCGAACAGCACTATCTTTTAAGCGTCCGCGTCGGCTCGGCGGACTTGGAAAACCGGTTGATATGGCTAAAAGCCCATTTGAAGTTTTTCGTAAGAACATGAAGCCAATGATGGCGATCTTGTTCGTGATTTTGATGCTGACCTGGGTAGTTGGGGATTCGCTCTTCAATATTTTCGCCGGCAATAGGGCGCCGGTCGCGAGTCAGCAGCGTGAGGCCAAATTCGTTGCCGTCAAATGGGATGGCGGTAAGCTCACCAATCAACAAATCAACGATCTGGTCGTTCGGCGGCGGATGCTGAATGAGTTTCTTGGCCAAGTCGAAATGGAAGGTCAGCGGGCGGCGTATCAAGCGGGCGTCGAACCGCGACCGTTGCACGTGCAGATCTTGCGGGGCGCGGATTCGCAGCAGCAGGGTGTCGAACGAAGCGTGGTGCAAACCCGCCTGTTCGCCGATGCGGCCCGGGCGGCTGGCATGAGCGTTAGCGATGATGCGCTGCGGCAGTACCTGGATGAGCTTGGCCGCGGAAACGTGTCGCGCGATGAAATGCGCACGATTCTGAACCGGATGCGCGGTGGCGGCCGGGTTTCGATCGACGATATTCTCGCCGCGTTGCGTGAGGAGATGCTGGCCCGCAATTTTGTGAACGGCAATCAGTACGCGTTTCTAACAGTTACGCCGGATCAGGCGTGGCGTGATTGGTTGCGTGTGAACGACCGCGTGGTCGTTGAAGCGGCGGCGATTCCGACGGACAAGTATTTGGTCGACGTGAAAGATCCCACGGACGCCGAGCTGACGGAGTTTTTTGACAAGTACAAGAATGACGAGGCGGGTCCGGAAGTTGCGTACGGCACGACTGAGTTGCCGTCGGCGAAGCCTGGCTTCAAGATTCCGCGGAAGATCGATGTCGAGTACATCGAAGCGAACTACGACGCTTACATCGCCAAGGCGGAAGAGAAGGTCACGGAAGAAGAGATCAAGGACTATTACGAGAAGAACAAAGACCCGATGTTCGTGAAGGCGGATACGGGCTTGCTTGAAGACACAGGCGTGAAGAAAGACGCGACGCCGCCGGAAGGTTCGAGCACGCCGGATGCGAAGGGCGCCGATGCGGCGAAGCCAAACGCCGAAACGCCGGCCGCTTCAGATGCTGATTCGAAGACGGCACCGGAGACGAAAGCCGATTCTTCTGCGACACCGGCCACGGAGAGCAAGGGATCGCCGGCAAAAACCAACGATCAAGAGGACGCGAAGAAGAAGGTGAATAAGCAATCATCGCTGCCGGATTCACAAACCAAAAAGATGTTCCGCCTGGTTGCGTTTGAAGATGCAGGCAAGGAATCGGCGACAGGCAAAAAAGATTCTGCGCCCGAGGACAAAAAAGCTGCGGAAGGAAAGACGGGCGATGTGAGCGGCACAGCAACGGCGGAAGCGCCGGCAACGGCCCCCGCGAATGTGACTACGCCGCCGGCGGCAGGCGCTGCGACGACGGTGGCTACCGGGACGCAGCCCAAAAAGCCGGTGCAGTTTCAGCCGCTCGATGAGGTGAAGGACGTCATCCGCCGCGAGATTGCGAGCAACAACGTCGCGGAACAATTGACTAAGCTCTCGTCGGAAATCGAGGGGCAGTTGGATGATGATTACAACAAGTATTTGCGCGATACGCTGTCGGCGGATGCGGACAAGGCCGCGGCCCCCGCGGTTCCGAAGTCGCTCACCGACTTAGCGCCGATTGCTGAAAAGAACGGGTTGAAGGCGGATAAGACGGGGCCGATGTCGCTGCTGCAGCTGCGCGACACGACGGTCGGAAAATCCGTGGTTGCGGAGTCGCAGCGGCCCCTGTGGCAGGTTTTGTTCGGTGGGAAGGAACTCGATACTTATCAGCCGATCTCGACGGTCGCCAGACCGGAGGGCAATCACTTCGTGGCGCTGAAGATCAGCGACACACCGGCGCGTGTGCCGACGCTGGCCGAGATTCGCGACGAGGTGGTGAAAGCGTGGAAGTTCCAAAAAGCGGCGGAGATTGCGCAGAAAAACGCCGACGATTTGGCTAAGAAAGCGCAGGAAAAGAAGGAACCGCTGACGAGCTTTTTCGCGGATGATCCTTCGATCAAAGTCGTTCGCACCGATCCATTTTCGGAGCTAACGGGCGGCGATATCGGCGTCGTTAACGGCCAATTGGAGCAATCGCCGTTTCGGCTCAGCCAACCTGAGGGGCTGCACGCACCGGATCCGGACTTTATGCGGAAGGTATTCGCGCTGAAGGATGGCGACGTCATCGCATTGCCGAGTCACGATCACACGATCACGTACGTGGTGCGGGTTGTCGAACATCAACCGGCGCTCAGCGAGTTGCGGACGGCTTATTTGGGTGAGGCGAACACTTGGTCGGGCCTGAACAACATGATGCGCGATCACATGCGAGAAGTC
>DATBAY010000089.1:0-19916 GCA_036271295.1 Lacipirellulaceae bacterium
GCTTGTATATCACGGGATCTCGACCGAAAGTTCGATATCCGGGGATAACTTAAAAGTTGTGATTGGGCGCTTGGAAGGATTTGAGGCCCCGCTCGGCGCATGGGAGCACGATTTGCTGCCGGCTCGGGTTAATTACGATCCTGACGAACTCGAGCGGCTAATTACTGGTGGCGACGTCGTATGGGGCAGGTTAAATCCGCCTGAAATGACGGAAGAATCGCGGGGGAAAATACTCACACGAGCGACGCCCATTGCGCTCATTCAGCGCGAGGACTTAAACTGGTTGCTGCCGCTGGAGCGAAAGATCTCAATCGGTGTGGCGCGCTGGGATGCACAAGCCGCTTATGACGCGCTTAAACATAACGGCGCTCTGTTCTTTAGCGATTTGCTGGCGGTGACAAAGTTGCTGCCCAGTCAACTCGATAGTGCGCTGCGAGAATTGGCCGCATTGGGAGCCGTTACTTCAGATGGATTCGCAGCAATTCGCGCTGTTAGCACAAAATCGAAGCATGGCCTTGGTCGCAGCCGTCGCAAGAGCAGATCTCGAGCTAATGATATATCCTCGCGCGGCGGGCGATGGTCGCTGTTTCCTCCTTTCCATTCCAAAGTTGAAACAGACGGGCGAACCGAGAAATGGGCCTGGCAGCTTCTGAAGCGGTACGGCGTAGTATTCCGCGACTTATTAGTGCGAGAGTCGTTATCGCCGCGCTGGAGCGAACTGAGTCGCATATATCGACGTTTGGAAATGCGCGGTGAGATAAGAGGCGGCAGATTCGTGCACGGCGTCTGCGGCGAGCAATTTGCGCTTCCGGAAGTAGTGGAGCAAGTTCGAAGCCTGCGCGCCGACCCGGCGAAAGATTGCTGGGCGGTAATATCTGCCGTTGATCCGCTGAATCTTGTTGGCGTTTTAACCAAGGATATGAGAGTTTCCGCCCAGCGTGGGAACCGCTTGGTGTTGCTCAATGGTAGAGCGATCGCAGCTCGGGAGTCGTGTCAAACCCGTTGGCTGACGGACGTTAATGATGAACTGCGAAATCGAGCAGAGCAGCTTCTGCTGCAACCAGGACAACTAGGTCATGGCGCGGCAATAAATCGCCGGCAGATTCGAGACCCCGAGTTCATGGACGCTAGCGTGATTGCTAAGCGGATCGTCCGTCGAAGCGGAATTGGTCCTGCGGCAGTATAGGTTTGTGCCCCCGCCATCCGAAATCGTCGCTAAATGTGTGGCGTCCGTATCCCGTTGTATTGATCACGACTTTTTGTCGTCGTAGGACCTCAGATAGGATTTTCCTACGGATTTTCGCGAATCTCGAAGCGACATGCGATAATAGATTGTTTCACAACTCTTTTCTGGGTATCGCCTTAGGCGATATGCGCATGCTCTCGTCTTTCGATATTTGACCGCCTTGTTGATGGCTAGCAGGGGCTCATGGGCAACTAAATGAGGCCCGTGCACATTGGCGTATTTAAGATGGCTGAGTAAAGTAGAGCAGTTGCCGCAAGTTTTATGGATTGCGAGATATAGGTTGTGGCAGCCGTCTGGCCGCTCGTAAGTGTTTTGACACTTAAAACCCATTGAATGCGGGTTGGTCAGGCGTGCTAGCTCTGAGTCGGATGGAGTCGCGAGAGCGTGTCGTTTCGTCATCGCTGGACTCCCCCGTTCATGGCCCCCACTAACTCTCGGCAAATTACGCCACGCGGTGTTGCGCGGATGGTGTTCCGCTACCGGCGCCGAATGGTGCTGATATTCGTCAGCGTCATGCTGCTGACATTGGTCGCGATCGCGGTCTATCCGCGTTCGTACTCGTCCGAAGCCAAGTTGTTTATTCGTGTCGGCCGCGAAAGTGTGGCGCTCGACCCGACGGCAACGACCGGTCAAACCATCATGCTCCAGAAGACGCAGGTGGATGAGGTTAACTCGGCGTTGCAGGTTTTGCTTTCCCGGGACGTTATGCAGAGTGCTGCGCAGCGAATCGGCGCTGACCGAATTGTTTCAGATGCGAAATCAACGACCGCTGGCAACGCAAATGAAGCACCGCCGAGCGATTTGAGCGGTTCGATCTCGAAGGGGCTGTCTTGGATCACTGAGCATGTAACGCAAACCATGGCGGCGTTACGACTATCGGACCCGGCGACGCCGGAGGAAATGGCGATCCGCAAGCTTGAGAACGGACTGAAGGCTTTCGCGCCAAAGGATTCCACCGTCATTTCCGTAACCTATTCTGCGGCCTCGCCGCAATTGGCGCACGACGTCGTCGAAGCCGTGACCAGCGGGTTTTTGGATGAGCATTTACGCTTGAATCACACGGAGGGCTCGCAGGCGTTTTTTGCCGAGCAAGTGGAATCGCTTCAGAAGCAGCTCACGGCGGGACAAGACGCACTTCGCGACTGTAAAAACAAGTTTGGTATTTCGACGATCGAGAGCCGCCGCACTGTATTCGCCGAACAACTTAAGGATATCGAGCTCCAACGGCTCTCGACGCAGCGAGAACTAGCGTATTCCGATGCGGAAATCGCGGATTTGACGAAAGCCATCGCGTCGCTCCAGCCCGAACTCGTGACGAACCGGGTAAACGGATTTGCCAACGAGGGAAAAGACTTGATGCGCGCGAAACTTTATGAATTGGAAATTGAGGAGAGCAAGCTACGAGCGAAATACAGTGACGGGCATCCTCTGCTCGAACAGATTCAGAAGCAGCGAAAAGAAGCGGAGGCGCTTCTCAAAGACATGCCGGACGATCGCACGCAAACGACGGCCGCGTTGAACCCGAATCAAAAACAGTTAGAGTTCGACCTGATCCAAGCCAAGGCTAAGAAAGAAGCTCAGCAGGCCCGCCTGAACACGGCTCAAAAACAGCGTGATGATTTAACCACGCAACTCAACGAGCTCAACGATCACGAAGTTCAGATCGGCGATCTTGAGCGCAACGTGCAGATTTTGGATGGCAAGTATCGTATGCACGTTGAAAAACTTGAGCAGGCGAGGCTGAACGACGCGCTTGGTCGAGACGGAATTCAGAACGTGAAAGTTGCACAAGAGGCGACTCTAGTCGGGAAGCCGACCTCTCCGAAAAAGCCGCTTCTGCTCGCGCTTGGATTCGTCCTCGCGATCGGAGGTGCGGCAGCGGTTCCTCTCCTGGCCGAAATGATGGATCAAACGCTGCGGTCGACCGAAGAAGTCGAAACTGAACTGGGACTTCCAGTGTTGATTTCGCTTCCATACCAAAAGCGTTGGAATCGGGGCGCAAAACTTGAAGCGGCGGCGGTGGCGAGCTTTCGACCGCTCGCACATCAGCTGCTTTCTTACAACGCGAACGGCAACGGGCATTCGATCGCCAAAGCGATCGGCGTGGTCGGATGTGAAACGGGTGCGTCGCGGAGCAAAGTGGCTGCGGAATTGGCAATTCAAGCTGCCAATTGCGGCACGGCTTCGGTGCTGCTGATTGACGCCGATGAGCGATCCCGCAATGTGGCGGCCAGATTTGGACTGAACGGCTCACCCGGTTGGCAAGATGTGTTGGCGGGGACGGCCGAGGCGCAGGCCTGCGTTCATCGGGCAAACGGCAGTCGACTTGCAGTGATGACCGCCGGACAGGTGCCCACCGTGAATGAGCCGCACGTCGCCGGCACAGATGGTCAACTAAACGAACTAAAGCAAAAGTATGGGTTAGTAGTAATCGATTTGCCATCGGCAAATCTCGTCGAGACGCGCGCAGCGGCTGGATGGCCAGACGAGTCGCTGCTCGTTGTCGAGGCGGAGCACACTCGAATTGAGTCTGCGCAGCGGGCCAAATCGCTACTTGAACGAGCGGGAGTTCGAGTGACGGGCGTTGTTCTGGCAAACCAACGCGAGTATGTCCCACGATGGATATACGATCGCTTGTAGTGAATGGGATTCGACAACGGCCGAAGTGCGTTTTTAGGGCGACGACACTTCGATTTCAAGGTTTACGTGATGTCGCAAGTTGCAACAGATAGCGCCACTTTGGTGCGGTCGTGGAAATCGGATCCTACCAAGGAAGCCGATGCGCTGCTCGATGCTGCCTTGATTGCCGAGACGAGCCGTGGCCAAGAGACTGTTGAAACCAAACGTGTTGAAGACGTTGGTCGAGCAGTCGGATTGCGGAATCGTAGTGCAGTTTCGCCCTGCCCATTGTGGAAGCGTGCGATCGACGTGGTCGGCGCGCTAATCGCATTCATTGTGCTTTCGCCGCTATTGTTCGCAGTTGCAGCGTTCATCAAATGCGTGTCGCCCGGGCCCGTCCTCTACCGGCAGCTGCGTTATGGCCTCGGTGGCCGGCCATTTAAGGTGTGGAAATTTCGCACGATCGAAGTCAACGACGAGGTGCATCAGCATCAGTCGCATGTTGCCGATTTAATGAATAGCAACCGGCCCCTCGAAAAACGCGATCACGCGCTCGATGTGATACCTGGCGGCGCGCTATTTCGCAACTTTGGGATCGACGAACTGCCGCAACTGATCAACGTGTTATTGGGCGAGATGAGCCTGGTGGGACCTCGCCCTGATGTGGTGCCGTTCGAACAGTATGAAGGGTGGCACCGTCGTCGATTCGACGTATTGCCCGGTATCACCGGATTATGGCAGGTGTGCGGCAAGAACCAGACGACGTTCAGCGAGATGATGTGCCTTGATGTGGCTTACATTCGTCGCCGTAGTGTTTGGCTCGATGTGCGGATCATGCTGTTGACGATTCCGGCACTCGCGTTGGATTGAGCAGGCGCTGTTGCATGTGGCCGGCCCTCGCTCGACAAATGCGAGCAGTCCGTGTTGCGTAAACCAAGTTGGAGATATGAGGAAAAAGATGATTCGTGTAGGCATTATCGGCGTCGGATATTGGGGCCCAAATTTAGTGCGCTGCTTCCAGGAATCCTCGGAATGCGAGGTCGTCTACGTTTGCGATCGGGACCAGAAGAAGCTCAAGCAAATTTGCGAGCGGTTTCCGGACATCATCGGCACAACCGATGACGCTGAAGTCTTGCGCCGTGACCGAGTCGATGCGGTCGTAATCGCCACACCAACAAAAACGCACTATCGATTGGCCAAACGCGCTCTCGAAGCCGGACTCCATACGTTCGTGGAAAAGCCGCTGGCGACGCGTAGCGACGAATGCGCCGATCTTATCGACTGTGCGGAGACGAACGGGCGCACTTTGTTCGTTGGTCACGTGTTTCTCTATTCCGCCGCGGTCGCCAAGTTGAAAGAGGTGGTCTCAACCGGGGAACTGGGCGAGATCTATTACATCAGCTCGACTCGGCTCAATCTGGGGCCGGTCCGGCACGACGTAAATGCTCTCTGGGATCTTGCCCCGCACGACACGTCAATCATTCTCGATATTATGGGCCGCTCGCCGATTAGTGTGTGTTGCTCGGGCCTCGCTTACCTCGATCGTCGCATTCACGACGTTTGCAACATGACAATGCAGTTTCCGGACAATCGCATCGGCATTGTGCATGTCAGTTGGTTGGATCCGCGCAAGCGGCGTGTCATGACGGTCGTCGGCAGCAAAAAGATGGCGGTGTACGACGATATTGAGCCAATCGAAAAAATTCGTATTTACGACACTGGTGTGCACGCGGCGACCGACGCCAGCTCGTTCGGCGAGTTCCTCTACAGCTATCGTTATGGCGATATTTACAGCCCGCGCATCAGCGAAGGCGAGCCGCTCAAGGCCGAGATTCGCAGTTTCATCGACGCTGTCGTCCATGGAAAGAAGCCAAAGACGGATGGTTGGAACGGCCTGCGCGTGGTCGAGGTAATCGAAGCGGCGGACAAATCGCTCCGCGACAGCGGCGGCCACGTTCCGATTCTGCGAACGATGCCGCGACGCGAAAGTACGTCCCCTCTTAACGGCAAGGAACATGAACCGCTAATCGCCGCGGGCGCTGGAAACTGAGATGGCAGAGCAATTTTTTCACCCCGCTGCTCTCGTAGAAAGCGATGCCGTAGGCGCCGGCACGCGCGTGTGGGCGTTTGCCCATGTCATGCGCGGAGCCCGCGTGGGACGTAACTGTAACCTTGGCGATCACGCGTTTCTCGAGTCCGGCGCAATCGTCGGTAACAATGTGACGCTGAAAAATAACGTTTGTGTATGGGCGGGCGTCACGTTGGAAGATGATGTGTTCGTTGGACCGAACGCGACATTTACCAACGATCGGTATCCACGATCGCCGCGAATGCGCGAAGCGGCGACTCGATACGAAGCGCCGGAACGCTGGTTGGCCTTAACGGTTGCCGAGCGTGGCGTATCGATTGGGGCGAACGCCACCATCGTGCCTGGTGTGCGGCTCGGCCGCTATTGCATGATCGCAGCCGGTTCGGTTGTGACTGGAGACGTCCCGCCGTTCGCACTCATGGTTGGCACACCAGCGCGGGCGGTCGGTGACGTGTGCCGTTGTGGTCAGAAATTATTCGGAAACTTTCGCACGGCTTCGTGCGACGCCTGTGGTGAGACTCCGCAGATGCGATGCCATCAATCGGAACTAGAAGCAATTACATTATGACAATTCCATTCGTTGATCTTAAAGCCAATTCGCCGAAAGTCCGCCTCGAAATCTCCGCCGCTGTGGAGCAAGCGATTGAGGACGGCCAATTCATCTTGGGCGATCAAGTCGCTGCGTTCGAGCATGCGTTCGCCGGGTTCACGGGCGGACGCCATGGCATCGGCCTCGGCAACGGAACCGAGGCCCTTCACCTCGCCCTGCGCGGTCTTGGCGTGGGGCCCGGCGACGAGGTGATTACCGCGGCCAACACGTTTGTTGCCACGGCGCTCGCGATCGCCTATTGCGGCGCAAAGCCGGTTTTAGTCGATTGCGATCCAAACGACTATCTGATCGACGTGAATTTGATTGAACAGGCGATCACGCCAAAGACGAAGGCGATCGTTCCGGTCCATCTCTACGGCCAGCCCGCGGATATGCCCGCGATTCTCGAAATCGCGAATAAGTACGATTTGCCAGTAGTGCAAGACGCCTGCCAGGCGCATGGCGCGCTGATCCGCGACAAGCCGCTCGCCGCCTTCGGAACCGCGGCTTGCTACAGTTTCTACCCGAGCAAGAACCTCGGTGCGTATGGTGACGGCGGAGCGGTGGTCACGAATTGCGACACGTTGGCCGAGCGAATTCGAATGCTGCGTAACTACGGGCAGCGTGCGAAGAACAAGTATGAGATGCTAGGGTTCAATAGCCGCCTCGACACACTGCAAGCGGCGATACTTTCCGTGAAGCTGCGTTATCTGGCCGATGGAAACGAGCAGCGACGCGCCGCCGCGAAGCACTACCGGGAGATGTTGTCAGACCATCCCGATTTAGTTTTGCCAAAAGAGCGACCCGGTGTGACGCACGTCTATCATTTGTACGTCGTACAGCACCCGAATCGCGATGAGCTTGCCGCTCGGTTGCAGGCCGAGGGGGTGCAATGTGGCATCCATTATCCAACCCCGATCCACAAGATCGTGTCGTTCGAATCTTGCCGCACCGTGCCGGACGGTGCTCCGGTGGCGACGCGACTCGCGGGACGAATTCTATCGTTGCCGATGTACCCAGGATTGAGCGACGAAGCGATTGGTCACGTGGCGGAAGCAATCGAAAGCGATTCGTCCGTGGCAATTGCCGGATAGACCATACCGCAATGGATGCTAACAGTTCGCTAACTATCGGAGCTTACCGGTCTAACGATGCCTTCGCTTGGACTGAGAGCCGGGCGCGCGGACTTATCTTCTGGATACCTGCGATTGTCGTTGGCTTGGCGTACCTGACTCAGCACAACTTGTTATATGCGGCCGGTGAAACAATTGATTACGACCAGGTTTCGGATTTGGTGTCCGAGGCCGGAAGTAGTAGCGTTGTGCGACAGTTCAGCTTTTTCTCGATCAGTGCTATTGGCGCAATATTACTGTGGAAGCGAAGTCGCAGTCGGGAGACGCCCAATATGTGGCTGCTGGCTGGCTGCTTCCTCATGTGCGGACTGATGATGGCAAGTTGCGTGTGGGCAGACGCTAGTTTCCAATCGTTTAAACGCTCATTCGTCACTTTCCTGGTGTTAATCGCCGCGGTGGGAATCGCAAAGCATTGGCAGGGGCGGGAGTTACTGCTGTTCGTCGCCGGCCTGACGGTGAGTTACTTGCTTCTCGGTATTGGCGCCGAAATCGCTCAGGGGTCTTTTACTCTTAGTAGTACGCACCGGCTCGCCGGTACCCAGCATCCGAATACGCAGGGCGTAAATTGCGCGCTGCTCGCGCTCTCTTCGCTGGCACTTGTCGCCGATTCTCATCGCAAACGTGCCACCGCGATGCAGCTGGTGTGGCTATCGATCGCTTCGATCGGCATCGTTTGTTTGTTGCTGACGCGATCGCGGTCTGCAACCGTCGCTTTTGCTGTCGCTCTTGTTGTGTTCATGTTTCAAGGTGCGTCGCGAAACAAAAAGGTCTTGTACGGCTGCGCACTGCTGCAACTTGCCGCGATTGCCGGCGTGCTGTGGTGTGCGTCGGATTCTCAAGACGGGTTTTTGAGCGCCGTGAAGATGGGGCGGGAACAGGATGCCGCCGAAATCACGACGCTCACTGGCCGCATTCCGATTTGGGGCGCCGTTTTGGGCGAAGTGAGCGAGCGTCCTCTGTTCGGGTACGGCTACGGTGGATTTTGGACATCTCGCCGCGTCGAGGAATTCTCTTCGCTGTTTAATTGGACCTTCATGCATTCCCACTCCGCCTACCTGGAAACATTACTCAACGTGGGAATCGTGGGTTTGATGGGGGGCCTGGCGGTAGTGATCGGAGGAATTATCGCCGCATCCAACGCTTTTCGTAGGACGGGTGACCAGGGATTTCACTTTGTCACTGCGCTCCTCGTCTTGGCCTTGGTGCACGGATTCTTAGACAGCAGCTTCGCTCGCGACGGAATTGAAACGTTTATTGGCGCGCTAGCTATCGCCGTGGTCGCCTTTCACGGCGTGCCGGGCGCCGCATCGAATCTGCGGCATGCTTCGAAATCGGCAAATCGAGATCGTCAAGCGAACTCTATCCAATTCGCGATACCCGGCCCGGAGCACGCCCCGATCCTGAACGCATAATTGCTTGAGCAGACGAACCATGATCAATACAAAATATGCCCGCTCGACGGCGAAAATGGTTCTGTCGAGAACCCGCCAGAAACTGCATCCCGTACTACGGGTGATGGAACGTGGCGACGCGCGATATTGTCCTTGCTGCCAGACCCACCTCCGTCGTTTCAAACCGTATGGCGAGATTGTCGTGCGGCCCGAGGCAATGTGCGGCGTCTGCGGCAGCGTCGAGCGCGACCGGTTGATGTACCTGTTCCTGACTCAAAAGACGGACTTGCTCGACGGCTCGCGGAAAAAACTGCTTCATGTTGCGCCTGAACTTGCAATGCAGAAACTGTTTCAGAGCGCAAAGAATATCGATTATCTTTCTGCAGATCTCGCAGACGTAAGCGCGATGGTGAAGATGGACATCACCGATATCGCCTATCCTGACAATACATTTGATGTTGTTTACTGCAGTCACGTTCTGGAGCACGTTCCAGACGACCGCAGGGCGATGCGCGAGTTTCTCAGGGTGCTTAAGCGTGGCCGATGGGCGCTGTTGCACGTGCCGATCACGGCGGACGCCACGTTCGAAGATTCATCTATAACCGATCCGAAAGAGCGCGAGCGTGTGTTCGGCCAATTCGATCACGTGCGCTGCTATGGACCCGATTATGGCGATCGCTTGGCGGAAGCGGGCTTTATCGTTGAGAAGAACCAGTACGTAGAGGAAATCGGGCCGGCGGACACCAAACGGTGCGGCCTGGATCCGAATGAAGCTGTTTACTTGTGTCGCAAACCATGACCGACGTTGATCAAACTTGGTTGACCGATCAGCCGAGCGCGGTCGCGCTCGTGCGGCGAGTCGTCGTAAACACAATGTCGCTCTTGACGACGGACGTGTTGAATAAGGCGGCAACGTTCGTCGTTTATGCTCTGGTCGGTCGATATTGCGGCGCGCGGGCATTTGGGCAGTTGTCGTTGGGCTTAACACTGCTTTACACGTTTCAAGTGTTCGCTAGCGCGGGGCTTCCGACTCTGATTACGCGCGACGTCGCAAAGCTTCCACGCCTTGCTGGCTCATACTTTGCCAATGCTGCCGTCATCGTGAGTGGTGCGTTCGCTATTAATTTCGCAATGTTGACGGCACTCGTCGTTGTCTCAAGGTACCAACACGATACGTCCGTAGTCGTCCTCATATTGGGTGTGGGAATTCTACCGTGGTCCTTGGCAACAAATATCGAAGCGATCTTTCGTGCCCGCGAAGAGATGCATTTATTGGCGTTCGTCGCGATTCCTATTAACATCTTTCGTGTCGCCGCCGCATATTACCTGTTAAACCGAGGCGGCACCGTCATCGAAATCGCCTGCGTGCTCTTGGCCTGTCAAACGGCGGCAATGCTCCTCGAAGCCGGGATCCTACTTTGGGAGATTCCCGTGAAGGATATTCGCGTTGCCAAGTCAGAGTGCCTAGATTTGCTTCGTCGAACTTGGCGATTCCTGGGAATCGATAGCTTGGGGGCGGTTCTGGCGTGCATCTGCACCGTGTTGCTCTCGTGGTTTTCGAGCGAAGTCGCCGTGGGTTTGTTTGGCGCTGCTTGGCAGTTGCTCATGCCAGTACGGCTCGTATTGCTGGCTATAATCAACAGCCTGTTTCCCATGATGTGTCGACGCGCAGAGGAAAATAACGAGCGGCTTCGACAGTTCACAGTAATGATGACCGAGATCGTGATTTTGATCGCGGCTCCCAGCTCGATTTTGCTGTTCTTCAATGCCGAGCAAGTGATCTCGTTTCTATATTCCCATAAAGACTTTTCGGGCGCGGCGCCGGTACTGAAAATCATCCTGCCCGTGCTGCTGCTGCAGGCTTTGGCGGGCACGTTCGGCCAACTGCTTTATTCACAACATCGCGAACATGTGACGCTGCAAATCGTGGTAATCGATGTGGTCTTGAATGTCCTAATTGGCGTGCCGGCGATTTACGTTTTTGGGCTGACCGGAGCTGCCATTTCGGTCCTCGCGGTGAACGTGCTGAATACCTGGATGCATTTCTGGGCGACGCGTCATGTGTTAATGGGCGCGCCGGGAAGCGAGTCTCCGTGGCGAAGTTCGCTGATCTGGTACATCGTCGCGGCCTGCGCCGCGATGATTGCTGCGGAAATGGCGTCGAGCTCGGTGAACTTCATTGTCGCCTGCATGCTCGCGGTTTTGCTCTATGCCATCGTACTTATTGGTTTAATTCTGTGGGCCTGCCGCGGTGCGAATGGATTGCGCGAGCGTTTTTTGTTTCCCCTTCAAGAAGCCGGAGTGGTTTCCAGCTAGGCAATTTCGGTGCTTTGCTGCCACGCGCCGCGAAGCGTGCGATCCATAACTATGTGCAACGTGTCCGTCATCGTGATTGGCCGCAACGAGGCGCAGCGCATCGAAAAGTGCTTACGTTCCGTGTTTGCGTCGTTGCCAAAAAACGATGAATGCGAAGTGATCTACGTTGATTCCGCATCGGAAGACAATACGGTCGCGATTGCCAGCCATTTTCCAATTCGCATCTTGCAATTACGGAAGTCGTGGAAGCTCTCGCCGTCGGCCGGCAGATATATCGGCTATCAACATGCAGGCGGAAAGTATTTGCTTTTCGTAGACGGCGACTCGTTGCTCTTTAAGCGATGGTTGAAAAAAGCTTGCGCGTTTTTGGACCACCATCCCGCGTGCGGAGGCGTCGGCGGGATAATGCATCAGGCTTATTTATCACCTGAAGGCAAGTGCGTTGCGGTTGCCAAGAACTACTTTTCGCAAAGGCTCACTGAACCAGTTCGGGCCGCGGTTTCGCTAAGTGGGATCGCAATGTATCGCCGGGAAGCCATGGAAAAGGCCGGCACGTTCAACCCATTTTTAACGACCGGTGAAGAGTGCGAGCTGGCACTGCGAATTCAGAGCGCCGGGTATTCGCTCGCCAGAATCTATGAGCCGATGTGCGTCACCTATTCCTCGCCGCGAGAAACCGTGCGCGAAATCATGCGGAGATCGCGCAGCAGGCTTTACGACTACGGCACGACTTTGCGGTATTGCTTAAAAAATGGAAGCGGCATGCGCTTTTCTATCGAACAGATGTCATTCGTCTACGTGTTCCTGGCATTCGTCATCGTGGCCCTATGTGCCGTGGTCACAGCCGCGATCACTCACACCCTGTGGCTGCTCGCGATCGTCCTGCCATGCGCCCTATTGTTGGTCGCTGTTAGAGTCCGCAACCTCAGACAGTTGGGTATTAGCCTCCTGAAGCGGACGATGGTCACCTACTGCACCTTTTTATCGTTCTGCAAAGCTTGCCCGGTTCCCGTTGAATCTTATCCAACCGATGCGGTTATCGTGAAATAGGTAAAACGCTCGATGCGCCTCGCTGTTATAGCATCCATGAAACGCGGACTCGAACAGTTCATCTATCGGGAGATAGATGGGTTGGCCAGTCGAGGCATCGCCGTTCGCCTATTTCCGACAAAGCATCGCCCCGGGCTTTACAATCCGCCGCCCGAATGGGATTGCCAGCGCTGGCATTGGTCGGCCGTGCTGGCGAGTCAACCGTTGCGATTGCTCAGTCGTCCCATGGCGTACATTCGCGCCCTCATCATCGCGATTCGCTATCGCGCGTTGGTGGACTTCTTGCTCGCGGCTTATTTCGTGCCATCCATGAGCGACGTCGATGCGATCTACGCCACATTCGGCGACCGCAAGCTGTTCGTCGGCTATTTTTGTAAGCAGTTTCTGAATATCCCGCTAGCGGTTGAGATCCATGCGTACGAGCTGTATCGAAATCCCAACCCCGCGTTCTTTCCCGTTGCGCTAGGCAGTTGCGGTCGGATCATCGCCGCTACGGAGCACAATCGCGCAGTGCTTCAGAAAACTTACGGCGTTGCTGGATCGAAGATCGAGGTCGTCCGCTACTCACTCGATCTTTGCGATTACCGCCCGGCCTCGAAATTCGTCGTGTTAATCGTCGCATTCTTCGTAGAAAAGAAAGGGCATGAAATTCTGCTGCAAGCGGTTAAGAGCATGGGCCGCGACGACGTCGAAGTCTGGATCGTCGGCGGGACTGGAGGCTCGACGAGTGTCGTCGACGTTGAAGCGATCGTCAAACAGCTCGAAATGGAGTCGCAAGTTGCGTTCTTTGGAAAACTCAGCGGAACGGCCCTGAAGGCGGTTTACCATGCCTGCGATGTGTTTTGTTTGCCCAGCCGCGTCGATCGCCACGGCGATTCCGAGGGATTCCCAAATGTGATCATCGAGGCGATGGCTTGCGGCAAGCCTGTTGTTACCACGCGTCATGTCGAGATCCCAAGAATCGTGGAACAGATTCTTGTCGACGAAAACGATGTCCACGGTCTCGCCGAGGCGCTCGAGAAAGTGTATCAGTCACCGTCATTGCGGCGACAACTTGGCGAACGCAATCGCGAGTTGGCGGAAGAATACTTCTCGACGCAGAATGTTGGCCAAACCGCCGAGATTTTAGTCAGCATGACGGAGGCGCCGCAGCGTGCCCGACCACCCGTTGAGGAACGCAGTGAGATCGTATTGAATGTGCGGGAAGATACGCGATCGGAACTGGAGCGCGTGGTATGAAGCCAGCAAACGCCAAAATCAGGCCCGCGAAGCGTCCGATTCGAGTGCTCATGCTGCTGGAGAATGCTGCGTACTCTGAGGATGGCCGTGTTCGTTGCGAAGCGAATTCACTGATAGCGGCGGGTTACGAAGTGACGGTGATCAGCCCGGCCGCCACGGGCGAACGTTTGTTTGAGCGATTCGAAGGCGTCGCCGGCTACCAATTTCCGCCGCCGCCAATGGCGAACGGTCTCATCGGCTATTTCATTGAGTACGCATACGCGCTCTCGATCATGTTCGGGCTGACGTTATGGATCGCACTACGACGCGGCTTCGATGTGATCCACGCCCATAACCCGCCTGATTTTCTTGTCCTGATCGGCGGGTTTTGGCGGCTCTTCGGTAAAAAGTTCGTATACGATCAGCACGACTTATCGCCAGACATGTATAAGACTCGGTTCACAAATCCTCCGAACCGCGTCTTATTAGCCATTCTGGGGTTCTTTGAACGCTGCTCTTGTCGGTGCGCGAATCATGTGATCACCGTGAACGACTCTTACAAGCAACAGCAAATCCTACGCAGTGGAATTCCTGCCGATCGAATCACGGTCGTCCGAAACGGCCCCGAGTCATGGCATTTGAATACTTTCGAGCCTGACGTCTCATTGCGAAACGGGGCCTCGGTCGTTTTCGGTTACGTTGGCATGATGGGGCGGCAGGACGGCATCGACTATCTGCTGCGCGCTTTATCCATATTGCGCGATGAATATGGCCGTGACGATTGGCGCTGCCTGCTCATCGGTAAAGGGCCAGCTATGGACGAGCTTCAGCGGCTGGCTGTAGATCTCGGCATCGACACCAAAGTGCACTTCACCGGTTGGGTCGACTACGAGCAAGTGCCGCGTTACATCGCCGCCACAGACATCTGTGTCGTCCCCGATCCGTCGAGCGAATACAACGATCATTCCACGATCGTGAAGGTGATGGAGTACATGGCCCAGGCTAAGCCCGTCGTCGCGTTTGATCTACCCGAACATCGTGTGACAGCCGCGGACACGGCTCTGTATGCACGAGCGAACGACGAGCGTGACTTCGCTCGTCAGTTACTGCGGTTGGTGGATGATCCCGCCTTGAGGCAACAATTGGGAGCAGCCGGTCGCCAGCGAGTCGAGGAATCGCTCACTTGGAAGCATCAAGAAGCGCATCTTTTGGCGGCGTATCGCGGTTTGGGAAATCGGGGTGCAGTGCATGGCACTGAAGTACCCGAGCATATTGAATTGGCAGCCGTCCACAGCTGACATCAAAACATTATATGGCAAGAAACAAAAGTACTTCTTAAGCGACATAAACCAGCAACTTCTGATTGACCCGTCCGTTATGCAGACGACAACATATCAACCACTGACCGACCACGTCGCAGCGCCGTTGCCTGCCGGCCAGAATACAATCGTAAACCTGCTGGATGATTTCGATCGTCTCCAGCCTCTTTGGGATCAGTACGTTGACCAGCATCCCAAAGGAAGTGTTTTCCATTCATCGGAAATGGTGCGCGCATTTCAACATACCCGCGGGCATCAGCCAATTGCGATTGCGTCGCTTAATACGGCCGGCGCTGTCGCTGCGATCCTCGTTAGTGTTCGAGTTCAAACGCTGCCGGGGCCAATGGGGCGACTGTCGTCGCGCGCCGTTTTTTATGCTGAACCGCTCTGCAACGATCACCCAGATAACATGAACGCGCTCGCTCAGCTGGTGGCTCGGCACGATGAAAAAATGAGCCGCTCCGTGTTGTTTGCCGAAGTAAGACCGCTCTTTGCGGCAGGCGGTGAGCGTATCGTACTCGAGCGCGCGGGCTACACGTACTTGGACTACTTAAACTACCTCAACGATGTGACACGACCGATCAAGGAGATGTGGTCAAAGTTGCATAAGGGAGCGCAGTACTCGATCCGCCAATGCGAAAAGCGCGGCCTCGTTGTACGTGAAGTGCCAGCCGAAACTGCTGTCGACCAGCTGTTTCCACTACTAAAACTCAGCTACAGCCACTCCGGGGTTCCGCTTGTCGATAGGAGTTTATTTGACGGAACCGTTCTCGCGGGCGGTCCTCGCGGAATCGTCAAATTTTTCGCCGTTTACGAAGGCGACGAGCCGGTCGCAATGGATGTGCTGCTCACGTTCAAGCGCCAAGTGTACTTGTGGTACGGCGGCGTATCACGCTCGTGCGAAGGCTCGCCATGCAGTTTGCTGCGGTGGCAAGAACTGAAATGGGCGCATGAGCAGGGTTACGCGGTTTGCGATTCGGGCGGCGCCGGGTGGCCTGATATTCCTTACGGAGTTCGCGACTTCAAGCGAAAGTTCGGTGGCGATTTGGTTCAATTCGGTCGTTATCGTAAAGTGTTTTCGCCCTGGCGTCTCGCGCTTGCGGAAAAGGTCTACAACTTAAAGCGAACAGTGTTTTCATCGAAATAACAGAGGCATTATCGAATGTGGATTGATTTAACCGGGTGCATGGCCAGCGCTCGGTACTAGGAGATAGATGTGACTGCGCTGCTTGCCGCAAACTCAACACGATGGAAAACGATCGACCTGCTGCGCGATTGGGATGCGTTTCAGCCGGCCTGGGATGATTTCGTTGCGCGGCATCCCAAGGGCAGCATTTTTCACACCTCGGCGATGATCCAGGTCTTTGCTGCAGCGAAAGGCCACAGTGTTGTCGCGTTGGCGGCGGTGAGCGACTCCGGCGAAATCCTGTCGCTGCTTGTCGCCAATCGTGTGCAGACACTTCCCAACGTGTTTGGCGCTGTGTCGTCGCGGTCAGTTTCGTATGCGGAACCATTGTGCGTCGATTCGCCGGACGGCGTCGATGGTCTGAGCAGCCTGCTTGCGGCGCATGACCGAATCTTGAAGCGGCGCGCCTTATTCGCGGAAGTTAGACCGCTTTGCGCCAGCGGACCGGAGCGGGTGGCATTGGAACGCTGCGGTTATCGCCACCTCGACTACCTGAATTACATCATCGACACGACGCAGCCGGTCGAAACGATTTGGAGCCGTCTGCACGACTCGGCAAAGTCGTACGTAAAAAAATGCCAAAAACGCCGCTTTGAGCTACGCCACTTGCAGACTCCCGACTGCGTGGACGTTCTCTACGAGTTTCTCCGAGCCACGTATGGTCGAGCCGGCGTGCCGCTCGCCGATCGAAGCTTGTTCGAAGCCGCATACAAGTTTCTCAAACCACGAAACATGATTACGTTCGTCGTCGTGTACGACGGCGACACACCCGTCGCCGCGGATACGTTGCTGCTGTTCAACAAAAAGGCGTTTGCCTGGTATGGCGGATCGGTTCGCTTAACCGGCCTCTCACCGGCTGCATTCATGCAATGGCAAGAAATCGCCTGGAGCTGCGAGAACGGCTTTGACCAATACGATTTCGGCGGGGCGGGATGGCCGAACGTTCCCTATGGCGTCCGCGATTTTAAGGCGAGCTTCGGGGGAGAACTCGTCTGTTATGGACGTTACCGCAAGATATTTTCGCGCTGGAAGATGGCGCTTGCCGAACGGGCGTATGAAATCGGCCGCTCGGTTATCTCACCGAAGTAGACCCGCTAAGAATACGGCCAGGACATTCAGAGTGCCAAACCAACAACGTACAACTCGATATTAGCCACAAGGAAATAAGGAGCCTGGAATGCAAACGGCAGAGGTAACACCTGCTATAACATCGGAACCGCAAATCGATGTCATTGATACGATTTCTCCCAAAGAGTTCAAGCGAGACTACATCGACACGAACAAAGCGCTGTTAATGCGCCAGGTGACGGCGAGCTGGCCGGCGATGAAGAAATGGTCCTTCGATTTTTTTGCCGGTCTTCACTTGCCGAAGCGGGTTTTTCTCGAAATGAACAATGTGCTGCAAGGCGGCGGCCAATATGAAGTCATGGATTACGGCGACTATATTCGCCGCATTTCGGATAGCACACCGGGCCAACTTGCTCCCAAAGGCTACCTCTCCGTATTTCGCGTTTTCGACGCCTTCCCGGAGCTTAGAAAGGACGTCGACTTTTCGCTGCTCTCTCAGTTCAAGCTTAAGAATACGGCCAAGGGCTGGATCGGCCCCGCCGGAACAGTTACCGGGTACCACGTCGATTGGGGAGACAACGTACTCGCTCAAATCTGCGGCCGCAAGGAAGTCCGCTTAGTCGCGTCAACAGATTCGAAGTACATGTACGCGTCGAAGCGATTCGACCAGGGCACAATGTCCAGCGAAATGGATGTCGACAACCTCGATGCTGCTCGGTTCCCTTTGTTCGCCAAGGCGACCGAGTACCGCGTCATCATCCATCCGGGCGAAATGTTGTTCATCCCGCGCGGTTGGTGGCATCATGTCCGCTCGCTTGATAAATCGATCAGTGTCAGCAACATCAGCTACGATGCCAAAGGAATTGTGGTCGACTTGCTTTCAGAACGCGTCAAGCAAGTCTTCCATGACGTCGGTCTCTATCGGGTCCCGTGCACTTGCCACATTGTTCATAACGGAAAGCGCATGCGCCGCGCCGTAGCCAATTGAGCGTTTATCGTCGCTACATAAGTAGAAGAAATATGCGCAATGAAGTGACGTTGAGCGAGCTAACCGCCGCCTGCAAATTCGTATTTGAATGCGGGCCGGCGGAACAAGTTCTGCGGGATGCGCTCGCGCACGACGTTGCTAAAGCGCGATTATCGCTGGCGTTTCGCGCGTATTATCGGTTCCGCTCATTGGTGCCGCTGCCCGTGCGGCAACTTCTGCAGCGCTATCGTCCTGTCGAGCAGGCTCCAGAATGGTACTTCGACGCTAAGTGTGAACGAGCCCTGACGGCAGCATGCACGCTCGCAGGTGCCCGCGGCGTGCCCGCGATCCACCCCTGGCCGGACGGAGCCCGTTTCGCCTTCGTGCCTACACATGATGTCGAAACCGCCGACGGAATGCGACGACTCGAGTGTATCGCGAATCTGGAGGAAGATTTAGGATTTCGCTCCTCGTGGAATATTGTCCCGCACAAATACCCGATCGACCGCGGATTGTTGAAAGATCTTCAGTCACGTGGTTTTGAGATCGGTGTGCACGGCTTCAACCATGATGGAAAGCTGTTCACGAGCCGGGCGGTGTTCGATCACCGGGTACCGGCGATCAATGCGGCGTTGGAGGAATTTGGCGCCGTTGGTTTCCGCGCTCCGATGGTGCACCGCAATCTGGAATGGTTGCAGTCGCTCAAAGTGGAGTACGACGCTTCTTGTTTCGATTGCGATCCCTATCAGGCGATGCCAGGTGGTGTCGGCGGCGTGTGGCCGTTCATCGCAGGTCGTTTTGTCGAACTGCCCTACACGTTGCCCCAAGACCATACGCTGTTCATTGCGCTCGGCGAAGCCTCTAGCCGAATTTGGGAAACAAAACTCGATCACGTCGCCAAACTTGGAGGCATGGCGCTTTTTATCACGCATCCAGACTATCTTGATCCTGGATTGCGAATGGATTCCTATCGCGGGTTTCTGGAAAAAGCTCGCGAATACGACACCATGTGGCACGCATTGCCACGCCAAATCGCTGCCTGGTGGCGGGAACGCGATCAATCGCAGCTACATTGCAATGCCGCGGGGATGTGGAGCATCGAGGGTCCGGCCGCTACGCGGGGACGAGCCGCCGCATTCAGCATTGCAGTCAATTCACGCATCCCGTCGGCCACATATAAAAATCGGTCGACCAACTCGACTGCCAATGAAGAAGCACGACCGTCATTTGAATGGCATGACTTGCCGAAAACTGCATCTAATCCGAGTCCCGCAGTCTCCGCCGCTCTGGCGTAGCTATTTCGACGCGCCTCCTGCCCGTTGCGCGGCGGCGATCGCCCGAAGGCCGGCCGCGCCACGCACGTTGATCAATACCGGCCAGCTCGTTTGCTTGCCATCTTCCTCGGCTTGCAAATGGAACGGTCGCATCTGGTCGGACACCCACTTGCGAGCAGTTAGGAAAATCGTGCGCTCGCTTTCGCCTTTAAGTAAGGTCACGCCGTTGAGTCCGATGTTATCGATGTACACGCCATGCGGCAGATTCCGCCCGGCGCGATCGACGCCGAATTTTATTTCACCTTCAAACCCATTGCGTTCGACTTTGAGAGTGGCGGAAATCGTCTGCCCCGGAGCAATCGTTAGTTCGCCTCGATCGGTCTCCGACGCGATCGTGGCGGATTGATGGCTTACTGGGTTGCTGTTCGGCATTAGCCGGACCAGAAACTTT
>DATBAY010000090.1:0-17851 GCA_036271295.1 Lacipirellulaceae bacterium
TGCCGCAAATGACGTCGTCCAATTTACACGAACGGTTCCGCTGGCCGACGGACAAAGTGCTGCTGCTGAGCCTGGGCGTCGTCGCCACGCCAGGCCCGACGAAAGACAACCCGATCACCGATGCCGTGACCGATACGTTGCCGATGCTCAAAAGCCCGCCGCGCGCCGATGCGCTCTTGTTCATCGAAAGCGCCGGCACGAACGCCCCGGCCGCAACGCCCACCTCGCCGGCCCGTTCCGCCAGCCTGCCACAGCAGACGTTCCAAGGGAGATATTAGGAGAGAGAACAATGAGAAACCGGCAATTCGAAACCGTAGCTGGTTTCGCAAGAAACCGGACGCTTGCCGTAGCCAGATTCGCAAGAATTCGGACGTTGATGCTGCTGAATTTTTGCAATTTCAGCTACGCCTTCGGGCTGCCGGACTTTTGCAAGTCCAGCTACAGCGAACCCGCGATGTTTCCCTTCGCTCCCTCACCTTGCCCCCCGCCCTGCCCCGCTGCTGACGCTGATAAGATTGGCAAACTATGTTATGTTTAATGGTCCGATGAACGCCGATGCACATAATCGCCGGGTGGTAATAACCGGTCTGGGACTGATCTCTCCCTTGGGAAACACGCCGGCCGCGCTGTGGAGCGCGCTCGCAGCCGGCAAGAGTGGCGTCGCGACGACCACCTTCATGCCCGCCGATCGGCAGCCGCTCAAGTTCGCCGCCGAAGCTCGCGAGTTCACCGGCGAAATCGAAGACTTCGGCCCACTCGAAAAAGAGCGCAAGAAAGCCATTAAGAAGGGCCTCAAGGTGATGTGCCGCGAGACGCGGATGGCGGTCGCCGCCGCCCAACTCGCGATCGCCGATGCCGGGTTCGCCGAGCAGCCGATGGATCCAGAGATGTCGGGCGTCGTGCTCGGTAGCGACTACATGCTCACGATGCCCGAGGACTACACCGACGGCATGAAGAAGTGTGCTCCCGACGGCGAGTTCGACTACGGCAAGTGGGGCAACGACGGCCTCAGCGACATGGCCCCGCTGTGGATGCTCAAGTATCTGCCCAACATGCCTGCCAGCCACGTTGCGATTTACAATGACCTGCGTGGGCCGAACAATTCGCTCACGATGCGTGAAGCCGCTGGCAACCTTGCAATCGGCGAAGCATTCCGCACGATCCAACGCGGACACGCGAATGCGATGATTGCCGGCGCGACTGGCACACGCATTCTGCCGATGCAGGCGATTCACGCGCTGCAGACCGAACAAATGGCCGCCGAGAATGGTGACCCCGCCAAGGCGAGTAAGCCGTTCGACAAAGCCCGCACCGGCATGGTCGCCGGCGAAGGCGCCGGAATGATTGTGATCGAAGAATACGAAACAGCCAAAGCACGCGGCGCAACGATCTACGCCGAGTTGCTCGGCTTCGGAAGCTCGAACGTCGCCGATGCTCAGCTTCGCGGCAAGTGCGATGTCGCACTCGAGCGAGCCATGAAGTCTGCCCTTCGGGACGGCGGCAAGACGCCCGCCGATGTCGGCCACATCAACTCCCACGGCCTAAGCACCACCGATCGCGACGCCGACGAAGCTCGCGCGATCGCCGCAGTGTTTGGCGATAAAGCGAAAGACATTCCCATCGTCGCGCTAAAAAGCAACTTCGGCAACCTCGGCGCCGGCGGCGGCGTCGTCGAACTGATCGCCAGCGTGCTCGCGCTTCGCGAGCAAAAACTACCGCGGGTTCTGAACTTCAAAACCCCCGATCCCGCTTGCGCCTTGCGTGTTGCCGCCGATGATAGCATGCCCGCCGGTCAAAGCTTCTTGAACTTAAGCGTCACGCCGCAAGGACAAGCGGCCGTGCTTCATATCGCAGCTGTCACTTAAACGGATTTTACCGGCTGCAGAACCAAAGTTCCGGTAAATCAACCTGATAGCATTTCTCGTCCGGTGCCGCCGAATTCGGCCACGGAACTTCCAACGTGGCGGTAGTTCGACCGCCAATTTGACCGGCCCGTTAGGAACACGCGGACCGGTCAGAAGGACGCGCCGTGGTACGGGATTCGCACTCCTGACACGCTACTGTATTGGGAACAACACGCACTAGCATAAAGTAAAGAAAAGAAACGCTCGGTGCGTATCACCTCCTTCCTTTGCTTGGAGCGAAAACATGAGTACGCAGGAAAAAATGATGGGAAATTGGAATCAGCTCAAGGGTAAAGTAAAGCAGAAGTGGGGCCAACTCACTGATGACGAGCTTAGCGAAGTCGAAGGCAACATGGACCAACTCGTTGGTTTAATTCAGCAGAAGACGGGCGAGGCACGCCAGCAGATTGAGCGGTCGCTCAGCCAAATAAGCGACAACGCCGGCGGTGCGTTCGCGCAAGCGACCGAAACGGCACGTCAATACATGGATCAGGCCACGGGTGCGGTTAGCGATGCTGCAGATCATCTTCGGGAACATGGGATGGAACAATACGATAACGCCCAGCGCATGGTGCGTCGCCGGCCTGCGGAATCTGTGGCCGTTGCGTTCGGTGCTGGGTTGGTGGTTGGGCTGATCGTTGGGCTCATCGGCAGCTCGCGAAACAGCTAACGCCCGTTGTGTTCGCACTTACGTGTTGGCACGCATAGAACATTGGCACACAAGGCACACACGAACAGGAGTAACAGCTGAAATGGCTCACCACGTAACAAACCATCGTCGGCCCAATGGGCGTGCGCAAGCCGCGGCACAGACGGCGGTACGTAATGTCGAAGATACAGCGGACGACGTCCGATCCAACGTTCGCAACATGGCTGGTCAAGTCGCCGATCAAGCGTCCGAATACTGGAGCCAAGGCCGCGATCAAATGCAGGAATGCGTTCGCGGCCGCGAAGGCGCTGCGGTACTAATGGCGGCTGCGGCCGGAATCGGCGTTGGCTTGGTTGTCGGCGCTGCCCTCGGCCGCTCGCACAAACAGCAGCTAACGTGGCGCGATCGCGTCACCGCTGAAGGCTTCGGTCGACGGCTCATGGAACGCATCGAAAGCATGATTCCGGATGCATTGTCCGACCATTTTTCCAAGTAATAGTCGAACGGCCGGAGGTTTTCGAGCACGCTTATCGCCGCCACCGTGAGGTAGAATTGAATAGCGAAGCCGACGGTGGCTGGCGATTTGAAGTACTTAGAACGGGCGGGAGCGGCAGTGGCGAACTCTGACGAATCGGCCGAAGAAATTCGCAAGCGAATGGCGGAGCTGCGTCGCGAGTTGACCTCCGACGTGGATGACGTCAGCCGAAGTGTTCGTGAGGTTGGCCGTTCTGCGAAGGAAATGGCGAGCCCGCTCTACCTCATTCGCAATTACCCCTGGGTAAGTGCGGCTGTTGCGGGAGCGGTCGGCTACTTGCTTATTCCGAAGCGAAAGCAGCAACAAGTCGTTAAGCCCGATCCCGAGCTGCTCGCCGAGCTGGTCCGCAAGGAACAGATCAAGCTCGATACGTCGAAGGCGTCCGGCGAAACCGACGGGATGCTCAAGAGCCTCGCGGTGATGGGTATTACCTGGGCTGCGAAGCAAGGAATGAGTTACATGGTGCAGCGGTTCACGACCGCCGCCATGAATATGAGTCACGAGGAAACAGCGGACCGTGGTGAGTCGCCGGAAGCGACACCGATTGATGAACCCTGGAATACCGCACGGTGAATGCGATGCGTGGCAATCCTGTTAACCGACTGGAACATGCGTGGAGTCGACCGGTCGACACGGGCGTGGACTTAGGTGAAACATCCACACTGACGTCAACGATCAAGACTCGCGCTCGTAGTGTTGAAAAGAATGCCGAATCGTTTATCGGCGACCATCCGCGGCTGGCACTGGCTTGTGCCGCCGCGGCCGGATTGCTGTTAGGCTGGATGGTGAAACGCAAATGAGCACCAACGGCCGAACACGACCAGATCAGCCAGGTGTCGCGAGCAGCTTTGCCGAGCTATCGCACAACGCTATTGAATTGGCGGAGTTGCAAGCGCAGTTATTCTCACTCGATGTGAAGGAAACTTCGCAGAGCGCAGGGATATCGATTGCACTAATAGTTGGGAGTGTGTGCATGCTGCTCGGCAGCGTACCGGTGGTGCTCATCGCGATCGCTCAACTGCTCGTAGAAAAGTTGGCCTGGTCGCAGTCCGCTGGCTACGGCGTGGCGGCTCTTATCGGCATCCTCGCGAGTGCCGGAATCGGAGCAGCGGCTTACACGCGCTTTAGCAGCGGCATGGCAGCGATGAAACGGTCTCGCGAAGAATTGAATCGTAATATCGCGTGGCTCAAATCGAATTTACGCAGCCGCACCCAAGCAGGAGCGGTCGCACAGGATTAGAATAGAAAGTACCGGAACTCAATCGCCCGGCGTGGGCGTTTAGAAACAGTCCACTTTTCCGAGAAGGAGAATTACGATGGCCAATACGCAAGCACCGAGCAAGTCGTCGAACTCGCGTCATCAAGCAGCGGCGGCGACGATGGAAGAAAACGATCCGATCGAAGTCGGTCGCGACATGGTGGAATACGTTCGCGAATACGTTCGCGAGAACCCCGAGACGGCAGCCTTGTATGCCCTCGGCATCGGGTTTGTGCTCGGCTGGAAGCTGAAGATTTGGTAACCGCGATAACTCGCCGTTCGTTGTATTCGATCTAAATAACCGGGTCCCTTGGCCCGGTTATTTGCATTGTATGGCGCCACGGGGAGGCCGATATTGACGGTGAAATAACGTAGAATTAAATTGAGAACTAAAGCTGGCGATGGAGTTCGCCGCGAAACCGCCGGCCCAATTCGGGCCGTGCTGATGACTCCTACTAACCACATTCGGTGGGAGTCTATCTACGTGGTTTCTACACCACAGAGTAGTTTCCCACTGCATAGGAACGAACGCACGGGGGAATAACATGCCGGTTCACTGGGATGTTCGCGAACATTGGCGTCTGTGCGTTTACGTGGCGAAATGGTTTACCATCGCGTCGTTGCTCGGAGTCGGCATCGGGTCGGCCATCGCCTTGTTCTTATGGAGCTTGGAACGCGTCACGCTGTATCGGTTTGCCCATCCGGCGATACTTTTCGCACTGCCGATTGCGGGCATCGGGATCGGTGCGTTGTACCAGTTGTTTGGCAAGAGCTGCGACGGCGGCAACGATCTCATTATTGATCAAATCCACGAGCCAGATGGCGGCGTGCCAATTCGTCTCGCACCACTCGTGCTCATTGGCACGGTCGTCACCCATTTGTTCGGCGGCTCGGCTGGACGCGAAGGCACGGCGGTGCAAATGGGCGGCAGCCTGGCGGGTGGACTCGGTCGCTGGCTCAAACTTTCGGCCGATGATTGTCGCACACTGTTGATGGCAGGTATCGCCGGCGGCTTCGGCGCGGTATTCGGCACGCCGCTCACCGGAGCGATCTTCGCGATGGAAGTGTTGGCGATCGGGCGGATCAGTTACGAGGCGCTAGTGCCATGTCTGATTGCGAGCATCGTGGGCGACTATACGGTGCGTGCATGGGGAGTCGGTCATACGCACTACCATATTTCGTCGCTTGTCGGCCCGGGCGTACTAACGACAGCGACGCCGTTGCAAGCGATGCTGTTGCTGAAAGTCGCGATCGCGGCCGCCGCGTTCGGACTCGCCAGCGTCGTGTTCGCCGAGGCGACCCACGCCTGCAATTGGGCATTTAAGAAAGTTGTTCGCTGGCCGATGCTGCGACCTGCACTCGGCGGCGTGCTGGTGATCGGGCTCGCTTATGCGTTGGGAACCCGCGATTACCTCGGCCTGGGAACGCTGGCGCCGCCTGGCGATCCGCACGCGATTACGATTTCGAGTTGTTTCCAGCAGGGCGGCGCGGGCGCTTGGAGTTGGTGGTGGAAAATACTGTTCACTGCTGTCACGCTCGGTAGTGGTTTCAAAGGAGGTGAAGTGACGCCGCTGTTCTTCGTAGGTGCAGCGCTCGGCAACACATTGGCGGGGATATTTGGCGCGCCGGTCGATCTGTTCGCCGGACTCGGGTTCGTGGCAGTGTTTGCGGGCGCGACGAACACACCACTCGCCTGCACGATTATGGGCCTAGAGGTGTTTATGCCGGGGAGTTCTGGACTGTTCGAATCGGGATTCGCCATCTATCTGGCGACGGCATGCTTTCTGGCCTACTTATTCAGCGGTCACTCAGGAATTTACTTGTCACAACGCATCGCTACTCCAAAGGGGCAAATAAGCGATTCGTCGCCTGAGATTTCGTTGAGGGATGCTCGCGAACTCCGCCGGCGGCGGACTAATTGAAATCGATCGCGCGATCCGAATGGCGAGATTAGCACTATCGCTCCGCAATCATATTAGTAATTGTAAGAAGTTATGAACGGTCGAGCGTGCATGCACGTTGGGGGGCTTTGGCGGCGAGGAAGCCGGCATCGTATTTGGACAATGGACAATGACCCCAATTCTGCAGCGGCTTTCGCATGGCGAATCCCGATACATCGTGGCGCAGGGTTTGGGGCGGCGCGAATGCCGTGCTGCACCGCGTGCGGCGATTCAGCTGGATCGACCTGCTGATCATCGTTGGGTTGGGCGGCCTGCTCTACGGGCTAATCGACATTGAATCGCAGTGGGCTCGGCCGCGGCGGCTGAGTGTTGAGATCGATCTTTCGCCGTGGGCGCTTCCGCAATACACGCTGCTGTCACTTGCTCGCGGGCTGATCGCGTACGTCATCTCGCTGTCATTTACGCTCGTGTACGGATATTGGGCGGCGAAGGATAAAGTCGCGGCCCGAATTCTGATTCCACTGCTCGATATTTTGCAGAGCATTCCCGTGCTGGCCTTCCTGCCGGGATTGTTGCTCGCGCTGTCGAACTTGTTTCCGGGATCGAATATTGGAATCGAACTCGCGGCGATTCTGATGATCTTCACCGGACAGGCGTGGAACATGACGTTCAGCTTCTACTACTCGTTACGGTCGGTGCCTGCGGACCAGCAGGAGGCGGCGACGCTGTACCGGTTCAACTGGTGGCAGCGATTGAAGTGGGTCGAGCTCCCCTTCTCCACCATGGGGCTGGTGTGGAACAGCATGATGAGCATGGCCGGCGGTTGGTTCTTTCTCATGATTAGCGAGTCGTATCGGTTGGGCGACGTCGATTTTCGGTTGCCGGGCGTGGGGTCGTACATGAGCGTGGCGGTGGACAAGGGTCGAGTCGACGCGATGGTGTGGGCGCTCATCGCGATGCTGCTGATGATCGTGGGGCTCGATCAGTTCTTGTGGCGCCCCGTGGTGGTATGGGCACAGAAGTTTCGCGTGGAGGAAGGTGGTAGCGAAGTAAATCCGACATCGTGGTTTCTCGATTTGCTGCGGAGATCCGGCCTGCTGCGGTTTGTGAGCCGCATCATGCGATTGCCGCGGCGGCAAACTCGGCTGACGGCGCCAACGTCGCTGGTGAAAGATGGGGTGAAGGCGAACGCTTCGTACCGGCAGTGGGCGACACTCGTCGCGTTTTGCGGACTACTCGCGCTGTTGGCGTTTGGGGCTTGGCATCTGTTCAGGTTATTGTCGGGTTTGTCGCCTCAAATTTGGCTCACAACGCTGGCGGCCGCTGGGGCGACGCTCGCCCGCGTGCTGGCTTCAACCGCGCTCGGCACGCTGTGGGCGGTGCCCGCCGGACTCGCGATTGGATTGTCGCCGCGGTTATCGCGCATTTTTCAGCCCGTGGTTCAAGTTGCGGCGTCATTCCCGGCGCCGATGTTGTTCCCTATGGTCGTCGGCATCCTCGCCTACTTGCACGTTTCGTTGAGCTGGGGAGCGGTCGCGCTGATGCTGCTCGGCACGCAGTGGTACATCTTGTTCAATGTGATCGCCGGGGCAATGGCGGTGCCTTCGGATTTGCGCGAGGCAGCTCGAAGTTATCAGCTCACGCGGTGGCAGCGGTTTTGCTACTTGTATTTACCGGCTGTGTTTCCGCACCTCGTCACGGGATGGATCACGGCGGCCGGCGGGGCGTGGAACGCGAGCATCGTGGCGGAGTACGTCAGCTTTCAGGGGAAAACACTGGAAGCGTGGGGGTTGGGAAGTCAAATCAACGAGGCGACCGCGACGGCGAATTTTCCGCTGCTGGCGGCGAGCGTGTTGGTAATGTCGGGTGTGGTCGTACTATTCAATCGGCTCGTGTGGCGGCGGTTGTATGACTTGGCGGAGCGGCGGTTTACGCTGAGTAAATAAATGAGCGTTCGTGGCAATGGTTGGCAGCCGCCAGCTCTGCCGGGTGTTTGGTGCGGATTAGAAATTTGTGTATCGCTAGCCCCCGGCGGAGCCGGCGGCTGCCAGTGGATTGGATTGCGATCCCTTCAATAATTGGGAATAGAGTGATGTCCAACGTAGCAGCTCAAACACTTGTGGACGTTCGCCGCGCCAACGGATCATTGTGCGAGGCACGTGAAGTGTCGCATGAATTCACATTGCCGAACGGGCAGAAGCTTCAGGTGTTAGAAGATATTTCACTAGCGATTCGACCGAACGAAATCGTGGCGCTGTTGGGCCCCTCGGGATGTGGAAAATCGACGATGCTGCGGATCTTGGCCGGTTTGATTCGGCCGACGCATGGAACTGCGCTTTACCACGATCGGCCGCTAGTGGGTTTAAATCCGGGCGCGGCGATCGTGTTTCAATCGTTCGCACTTTACCCCTGGCTTACCGTGTCGCAAAACATCTCGGTCGTGCTGACGGCGGCGGGGGTTTCGCGCGAAGAGACACCGACCCGGGCCTTGGCGGCGATTCGATTGGTTGGCCTCAGTGGTTTTGAACACGCGTACCCGCGAGAACTTTCCGGCGGCATGAAGCAGCGTGTCGGAATGGCACGGGCACTCGCCGTCGATCCGGAGATTCTGTTTATGGATGAACCATTCAGCCACGTGGATGCCCTCACGGCGGAGAGCTTGCGAGCGGAAGTGATTGATATTTGGTCGTCCGACGATCGCAACCCGTCGTCGATCGTGATTGTGAGCCACGATATTAAAGAAGTAGCGTACATGGCGGATCGGATTGTGATTTTGGGAACGAATCCGGGCTGCGTGCGATCAATCGTGGGAAATGATTTGCCGCGGCCGCGCGATTATCGTTCGCCGGAGTTTTTGGCGCTCGTCGATCGGTTGCATGACATTATCACGGGGCACGAGTTGCCGGATGAGCATCCGAGCGCGCCGGCTCGCTTGCCTTGCATGGAGCCGCTACCGGATGCACAAGGTAGTGAGATCGTCGGCTTGCTTGAATATCTCGACGCGCGCGGGGGCAAAGAAGAGTTGTTCCAGATTGCGAGCGACACGCAGCGCGAATTCGGGCGGTTAATCAATATCGCGGAAGCGGCGGAAATGCTCGACTTCGTGGACACGCCCAAGCGATTGGTCGTGCTTACCGAGATGGGACGACAGTATCTGCAGGGCGATGCGGCGAAGCGGCAGGCCATTTGGCGAACGCAGCTCATGACACTGCGGATGTTCCGCGAAGTTCACGAGATTTTAATGCGACAACCGCACCAAAAATTGGATGAGAGTTTTATTCTCGAGACGATCATTCTCAACATGCCCGAGGAGAATTACGAAAAGCTGTTTCACACGTTCGTGGCGTGGGCACGTTTTGGCGATTTGTTTGATTACGATGAAGACAGCAAGACGTTGTCGCTGCCGGATTAACAGGGCCCGCGATCTTCGCTGGCTAGTGAAGCCCGAGAATATGCTACGAAACAAAGTCGGCAGGCGCAAAAACACGGGAAAAACCTGTAATGATTGACCGTCTGGAGGCGAGCGACTAGCCTGGATGCGTGGGCCATTGCTTTTGCTTAATCCATGCTGAGCGCCGTTAGCCGACTACTGGCTTCTTTCCTTTTGAGCCGTCGCCCGCTGAGTGCTGCGCTGCTCCTTGTTTACGTGGTGACCGCGGCCGGCGTGCCGATTCCGGTTGGCGGCGTGGCTCACACGGGAGAGCTTTATCCGTGTGCAGATCACGCGTGCGGCTGCCCGGATGCGGAACACTGCTGGCGATCTTGCTGCTGTTTTACGCTGGCAGAGCGATTTGATTGGGCGCGCGAGCATCATGTGCGGCCGCCCGAATATGCGATCGCGGCGGCGAAAAATGCGGGGTTAGACCTGTGCTGGCTTGGCATCGAATCGGAGAAACCTCACAACGATGATGGCTGCCCATTTTGCGTGAACAAGAAAATCCTAGCCCGTACGTTGCCACCGTGCTGCCAGGCAAAAGCCGCAAGCTGCTGTGCGCATGGAACGCACGCCTGCTGCGAACAGGAGCGTAAACAGACCAAGCCATCGAGCGGCGACTCGATCGTGGCGTGGCGAGCGCTCGGATGTCACGGTCAATCGATGAATTGGCTGGCGGCGGTGCCATCGCTCATCGTGCCGCGTTCAAATGTGTCGTGCGATTTTCCGCGTGTGGCGTGGCTTGGTGCGGCTAAATCGGACACGGCAGAGTGTATCTCCTTCTCTCCGAGCGTGCCGCCACCGGAATGCGCGTGACCCTTTAAGCGTCACACTTGTGTTTCCGCTTTGATAGCCGGGAACTTCTGCGCACCGTTGTCATTACTTCGAGAGAGAGTTTCATGCGATTACGCATGTTCGTGTTCGGCGCCTGCGCGGCGCTGGCCCCGTTGGGGGCGTGCGCGCATGGGCCGCAGATTCAGATTACAGATACCGGTGACAAGATCGTCACGCGGACGCTAATTCCCAATGCGCCGTATGGAGATTCGCTGACCGCTGCGAAATCAGTTTATGTGCTGCCGATATTGCAGGCGGTTAGCGGGTCGCCCTCGACGGACTACTGGACGGTTATGCCGAATAGCTCCGTGGATCCCATCTTGGGGTCGACCCAGTTCCAGTTCGGGCCAGGATTGGCGTATGGGTATGGCCACACGTTTGCTGATGGCGCTCACTTTACGGTCAACTTTGTCAGCCCGTTACAGCGATGGGACGGGACCGAGTTTATCAACGATTCAGGTCCGGAAGCCGTCGGCGCCTTTCGGGGCGACGCGACTGCGCCTGCGGACCAACTTGTGATTTCAGGAACAAGCAGCGCTTCGCAAAGCTTGCCCTTCAGCAACATCAGTTCAACTTACGACAGCGATGCCCATAGCAGTCTGCGATTTCGCATACTGGGCGACGGCGTAAGCGCACTCGTTGCTCCGCCCAATGGCTTGTACTTGCTGACGTTGCAGATCGCGAGCACTCAGCCGGGGCTGGCAGTGTCGGACCCGATTTATTTCTTGCTCGACAAGAACGCCGACGCCGCGCAGATTGACTCGGCCGTTGCGAGCTTGCACATCAATCTGGCACTCGTGCAATTCGTGAATGTTCCCGAACCGTGCGATATTACGTTGGCGGCAATCGGCGTAATCGGTGCGACGACGGTCCGATCGCGACGAAATGCGAAGGGAGAACTTCGATGAGGAGCAAGCACAAAGCATTCACGCTGGTTGAATTGCTGGTTGTGATCGCCGTCATTGGCATTCTCGTGGCGATGCTCTTGCCGGCGGTCCAAGCCGCGCGAGCGGCGGCACGAGCGGCCAACTGCAAAAGCAACTTGCGGCAAATTGGGCTGGCGTTTTTGCAGTACTGCGATTTGCACAAAGGGGAGTTTCCGCATTTCGTAGACGACAAAAGTCTGATCGCACAATCGTGGATTGATACCATTCGGCCTTACGCGGAAAGCAACGATGGCATCAAAGCATGCCCGGAAGACCGGTTCGCACAGCGACGGCTGAATGCGCAAGCCTCGAGCTATGTGATCAGCGATTACATCTCGGAGCCGGGCGACAATTGCATCCACAATCTCAACAAGCTCGCAGCCACGTCGAAGACGATGATCGTGTTCGAAGCATCAGACCCGAAGTACGATGAAGGGGACCACATTCAAGATGATGCCAAGAATTTTTATGACCATGTGCACGCGACAGATTGGTTTCATAGCGGCATTACGCAGCAGCTAATCGAGCATGATATCAAGCTCGATCGGCACCTGACGGCATCTAATTATCTGTACGCCGATGGCCACGTAGATGCCATTTCGGCGGCGCAGATTTATGACTGGATTGCGCAGAACTTTGATTTTGCGCAACCTGAAAGGAATTAATTGGATAGGCACCCATGAATATAAAAACATTTCTCATAAGCATGGCGGCGATTGTAATCGGGTGCTGGAATTTGAGCGTCTATGGCCACGGTATCCCGATAACCGTGGGTGTGGATGCCAACAACAATTTGACTGTGACGAATACGCAGCCGCTGTACGCGGCTAGCGATCTACAAACCGGTTTCGCGCCAATGATTCTTGTCGACAACGAAGATGCTGCCGTAATGGATCCGATCACAATTAACAGCGCTTCACTGGGCCTTAGTGGTGCCTACGATTTCACGACGCTTCCTGGATTCAACGTGACGGGAGTGAATCCGAACAGCGGTTTGTACCTGCAAGTTATTCCGCGGCCCGTGGGGGGTGTTGTTCCAGTGACTGGCCGGCTGCTCTGGCATTGGAGTTTGTCGCTCGGCGCGGGCGGGCAACCGCAGAATGGCGTGGTTGCGGATCCGGCGGGAGAATCGCTCGTGATTGCATCCGACGCCGATGATCTAGTCCAAAAAATAACCGTTCCGCAAACGGATGGCAGCGCCTTGAGCATCAAAGTCGCCGATCCGACCGCTTCGGAATTGGGGACGCATCAACATTACTTGGAGTACCTGCTGGAAAACCCGCCGGCGGACGAAGGGCTATACGGTTTCTTCGCACGGGTAACGTCGCCCAACTACGGTTCGTCCGACCCATTCCTGGTGATTTTGGACAACGGCATGTACGAGGATGACAACCCAGGGAAAATCCTGGCCGGGGCGCTGGCGATTAACAACGCTGCGCTATTGCAGGGCGATTACAACCATGACGACAAGGTCGACGCCGCCGACTACGTGGTGTGGCGCAATTCGCTGGGTTCAACGTCTCAGCTCGCAGCGGATGGATCGCAGAATGGGGTCGTGGATGCGGCCGACTATGTGGTGTGGCGCAATAACTTTGGATTGAAGTACTCGGCATCTGCGTCGGGACTCGGCAGTGGGGCAGTGCCAGAACCGACCAGTGCGCTACTTTTCGCAGCCGCGCTGTTTGGTGTTTATGGTCACCGTCGACAAAGTCGTTATTAATCGAGGTGCTTTCGCTGGTCGCGAACGCGTTTCTTGACGTCCAAGAGACGAGACGTGAACTCCGACTCCGCTTTGTCGGGCGCAGCAGATGCCGGTGCGTCGTTCGGCGGCGTTGCCGTTGATTGAGGTGTGACAATATTCGACGCCGCAGCGACGAAGTCGGCCGGATCGAAGCTTTTGGCTTCATCCGCTGCTCCAAAGTGTGCGGTTGCACCCGTCTTCGAAGCGCGGAGACGCTCCATGCGGGCGGTGTCTGCGATTGCTGTCGACTGCCCGCGCTGAGCAAGAAAGCGTTGCCGGAGAATTGCAATCCACTCGAAGGAGAGCTGCACCCGGCGGCAGAAGACATCGGCGGCGAACAGCACGCTGCTCAGCACCAGCAATAGCGGCCAAAAAGCGCTGCGACTTTTGGCCAAGGGAACGCCCGGGCGGAAAACGTTTGTAGCGAGTAAGCCCGGTGTGTCGTCGATTCCATGCGGCGCGCGAATCAATTGACCACGCTCGCCGCCGTGCGGCACTCCTTCGGCGATATCCGCAAGGAATCCATCGTTACTTGTGAGCCGGTCGAACTCAGCGGTCGCGGGAACACTCGCCGCGGAGCGCAATAAGGCGCTGCGACCCAAACCGGCGACGGCCAAAAAATAGTTGCCGGGAAGGCTGGTCGCCAACTTGCCGCGATATCGGCCGGGGGCGTCTTGCTCGATCGGAAAACTCTGCGAAGAGCCGTCGGGCAACACGGCGGTGCCGCTGAATCCCATCGTACCCAGGATTTGGTCATCGCTATCGATCGCATTGAGGACGACATCGATCACGCCGTCGTGTGCATCGGTGGAGATCGCGAACTTGTCGCTCACATCGCGGCTGCGCATTGACCAGCGGACCGTTTGCAGCATCAGCTTGTCGAAGTCACCCCATGCCGGCCACGATGCGGCCCAGCGCTGGCCGACGTCCGTCGTAAGCGCGACGGCGCGGCCCAGCCCGTACTGCCAGGTGGCCAAGATCGTGCTGGTCGGCTGCGGTTGCCGCGGTGTGGCCACAAGCACATCGACAAGGGACGAATCTTTGACGGTCGTCAGCACGAAGCCGGTAACTGGGGGAAGCGCGCCTTTAATTCCAGAGATTGGCTCACCCGGCGTTATAACTTGCGTAGCGATTCCGTTTGGATCCTCGAAGATCAGCGGTAGTGACACGCGGCGAGCCTCGCGCATGAAGATGCGCGGAATCGCATTCGGGCTGAGCACCTGATAGAACTTGCCGCCGCCGCGCTGGGCGATGTTGCCGAGTAGGACGCGATCCGCGTCGCGGCCTACGGCGATGCCAGTCGTCGTGATTCCCTTTTGATGCATCGAGCTCACAAGTGAATCAAAATCGGATTTTGCCGTTTGACCATCGGTTAAGACGACGACGTGCTTAAGCGAAGCATCGACGCCTTGAATGGACTTATAAGCCTGCGAAAGGGCGGGCATCATATCGGTGCCGCCGTCGGCGCCGATGCGGTCGATGCGAGCCTTGGTCCGTTCGCGAAGTGAGTTACGCTGGATCGGCACGATCCAGTGCGGCTCGGTATCGAAGGTGACCACGCCAAGAAAATCGCGATCGCCGAGCATCTGTGATGCGGCGATAGCTGCAGCCTTGCTCCAGGCGATCTTTTCACCCTGCATCGATCCCGACGTATCGATCACGAGCATCAGAGCGCCGGTTGGATTCACCTTGGCGTTTTTGATTTGGCAATCGACGGGCAGCGCTTTTTCGAGCTCGGTGTTAGCCCATCCGCCGGGACCGTAGCTGTTTGGACCGCCGAGAACAACCACTCCGCAGCCGAAGTGCTCGGTGTTTTGGACGAGTGCGTGGATTTGTTCGTCGCTGAATTGCGTGAGGCCTGCGTCGCCTTCGCCGGAAACGCGGGCCACGTCAGCCAGGATCACACAATCAAACTCTTGCAGGTCGGCGAGACTATCGAACGGGTGGCGTGTGTCGCGGACTGTGACTTCCAGCTCGTGACTTCGCAATAGCGAGACGAACGAGTCGAAGCGGCCGACTTGGGACGCATCTTCAATCAGCAATATGTGGCCATTGCCGCTCACGTGGCAGAATGCGGTCGCGGAGTTGTTCTCCGAATGGGCATCATCGGCCGGGCGATCGGGAATGAAACGAGCCTCATAGGTCGCCATTCCCGACTCGCTGACTTCTTGCGGCAGCGTGAACACGCGCTTCCCCGTCCCGAGCGATACGGCCTCTTCGCTTACGGTTTGCCTTTCACCATTTAGTTCGCGGTCGACTTTTAACTTGCCAGGCGTCGTTTGCGTCGAGAGGTTGTCCAGAACAATGCTGACGGTGAAAGGCGTGTGGCGACGGACGGCGCCCGGGGCAACGACTTTATCGACGGCGATTTCACCGTGCCGTTCGTAGCTGATCGGTACACAATCGAAGCCGATTCCGGAGGCGAGCATTCGCTGCGCTTGCGGCATGGCCTGGCCGACGTTTTCGTTTCCGTCGCTGACGATAACAACGCGGCGGCCGGAATCGGTGGGTAAACTGGCTTCTGCCAGCTGCAACGCCGATTGCAGATTCGTGTACTGCGGGTCGCAGTGAGACTCGATGCGGGGCACCTGCCAGCGGCGCTCAACTGGCGGCACCTCCACGGCGGCATCGCGCCCGAAGACGACGACGCCGGCGCGATCTCCGCGGGTGACATCGCGTTGCGTGGCCGCCGCGCCGACGTATTTCAATGCGCTGTTTAGCTCGCTGCGCTGGACGCTGTTCGAGGCGTCGACGACGAACATCACCGAAAGCCGGCGAATGAGTGCTTGCCAGTTCGGCTCGGCCAACGCGACGATGAAGAGACTCGCAATTGCGAGCCGCACACCGAGTGCAAGGCGTCGCCGCCAATTGCCGAGCGAGGAAAGCGACCGGCGGCTTACGAACCAGAACACGGGCAGCAGTGCGAATAGGAGGAGGTAACGCGGGGCGTCAAAATCGACTGACCATCGCCATAGCGGCTCCAACACGCTCATATCGGAATTTTCCCGGATGGTGACTCGGCGGCACGACGTGATGCATCATCACAATCGGCGCGTTCCGCCCGACAGCACCGCGCAACCTTTAGTTCATTCTCTCGCTCAAGCGCAAACTTTCCACCCGGCCCGTGGTGCTGAAAGCGCTACTGGGCGCTATGACTTTCCAGGTTTCAGGCTGCCGAATGTTGCTTTAAATGACGCGTTTTGCGCATGTTGCGGAAAGGCTGCGCTGCTTGACACTGTCCGGATCGAGGGATACCTTTAAGGATTCGCCATCGACTTTAAGTTGCTTTGGCGCAAGAAGTTTCGCCTAGGAAGGTGGGCCGCCGCTCTGCCTCGGCAGTGCGACCAGGGATTGTGCACCCTGAGAATGTGGGCTCGCGTTCGGGGCGAAACATGGGGCGTTGTCAGACTGAAAGTCTGACCTACAACTCGAACAATTTGAAAAACTCGATTTGCCTCGCGGCCGGCGGAAAAGACCGCGGAAAGGTTGTCATGAATCCCCAAGAAATTTTGAGAATCGTCGATGCGATCCACCGCGACAAGAACATCGACAAAGAAATCGTATTCGAGGGGATCGAGGCTGCGCTCGTATCGGCCGCCAAAAAGCACTACGGCGAAGAAGCCGATATCGTAGTTAACATCGACCGTGAAGACGGTTCGATTCGCGCGAGCAAAGATGGCATCGAGCTCGACTCGGAAGAAACGGTCGGCCGCATCGGCGCTCAAACCGCCAAGCAGGTGATGATCCAGAAGATTCGCGAAGCGGAGCGCGATGCTCTGTTCGACGAATACAACGAGCTTACCGGCCAAATGGTCAGCGGTGTCATTCAACGCTACGAGGGCGGCGCGGCGACCGTGCAGCTCACGAATGTTGAAGCCATCTTGCCGCGCGGCGAGCAGATTCCGGGCGAAACGCATCACGTAAACGAACGGGTGCGAACGACGGTGTTCGAAGTTCGCAAAGCCGGAAGCCGGGTAAAAGTCATTTTGAGTCGCGCCCGGCCGCAGCTGGTGCAGCGCCTGTTCGAGCAAGAGATTCCGGAAATCGCCGACGGCGTGATTCAAATTCGCGCCATGGCCCGCGAACCAGGTTACCGCTCGAAGGTTGCCGTTTCCAGCAGCGATCCGCGCGTCGATTGCGTGGGCGCATGCGTAGGCGTGCGCGGTAATCGCATTAAAAATATCGTCGATGAGCTGGCTGGCGAGCGAATTGACATCGTTCGCTGGGACGAGAATCTCGAAGTTCTCATTCCGAACGCGCTGCAACCTGCCGAAGTCGAACAAGTGATTTTGTGCAAGATGCTCGGCCGTGGCATAGTGCTCGTGCGCGAAGATCAGTTGTCGCTGGCAATTGGCCGCCGCGGTCAAAACGTGCGTTTGGCAAGCAAGCTCTCAGGCTGGGACATCGAGATTATGACCCAGGATGAGCTGGCCCAAGCGATCGAGCGCGCCGTCGGCGGATTTAGCTCGCTGCAAGGCGTGGAAGTCGAATTGGCCGAGCGGCTCGTGGAAGAAGGCTTCCTGAGCTACGACGATCTTTCGATCATCGAGCCCGATGCGCTCATGGCGATGGGCAATTTGGACGAAGAAACGACCAACTTGATTGTCGAGCAAGCGGAAGAGCGGGCGGAAGTTGCCGAGGCGGCGGCCGCGGAAGCTCGTCGACAAAAG
>DATBAY010000091.1:0-2993 GCA_036271295.1 Lacipirellulaceae bacterium
GCTTCTGCCCGTCCTCCTTGCCGCTTCAACGTAATGCACTCTAAAGCTTATAATTGGAGACGGATAAGCGGACACCACTCAGTTGAATGAGCGGGCGGATGTCGGGTCACACTTAGCTCATGGAGACAAAAAGTCGCGTCAATTTCGATTTTAGCTCGAAATCGCGTATTCCGCTGATGAAAAGTTCTATTGGCATCCCGCCGGCTCCATTCGATATGCAGGGGGGGAGCGCTTGATAAAGCAGCGACTCAACCGAAATGGCGGATGCCGTTTGCAGCAGCGGGCTTACTGGCGGACCAACTTTGGTCCTGCAGCATCGAATTCAATATCCATCCAAATAATCAGAGTGACGCCTCGATCAGCCCGGCCAGGTCGATGAACTCCCGCACGTCGAGCGACACCTTAAAGCCAATCCCGTACGAACGCGCGAGAGACGCGGCTAGTACCGTCGCTGCGCCGTCTTCGGGTTTAACTTGGAACAGACGTGGCGCCTTGAGTTTAAAGTTGGGAGCCTCAGTCCGGGCAAATTTGCCGGCGCGCTTGATGAGATCCTTATTGGAATTGAGCTTCGCCGCAGCGGTTGAATCGCCGACGAACTTCGAACTGCCGAGCATTTTAGGTTCTTCCAGCGAGACTTCGCCGCTAATTGTCTTGGCAAGTCCGGTGCGATAAAGGACTGAACCGATGTGTGACCCAACGCCCTGCCGATTTATGCGAACTTGAACAGAAACGGTGCGCGGCTGTTGCAGATCGAAGCAGACTGTCATCAGCAACGCCTCCTGCCCGCCGAACAAATTGGTTGCGGCATCTGACAAGAAAGTTCTTGCGCCAAGTTTTTCCCCGTCGCCGGTGACGATCTCGAACGGAACTGGGGAGCTAAGGCCCAAGTCCGCGCGCACGATTTCTTCGATTTTCGGACCGAGGATCGCGGGATCCTGCGACATATATGCGCCGTTATTCACCATCGACTCCAGAATGAGATCGGCAATCCTTTTTGAACCGCAGCTTATCGTAATTAGAATTAAAGGTTGGCTCAAGTCTTCGTCGTGCAGGCACCTCGTCGTGTCGACGACGCAGAATGATTGCACTCCGAGTACGTTTTTGCTCGCCGATGAAGCGAGGACGCAAAAGACATTTTCGAGAGTTCTCCAAGCTTGGAGGCACTGGTGGACTGGGAGTTTTTAGCCCGATACCAACGGCTTAGTGATGCCAGTCGAAATCACATTCGCGCCGTCTTTGGAGACCTATCGCGAAACTCCAGGCCTCCGTTCTAAAAGCTGTACCAAACACAGCCGTCACGATAGAGTTCCGGCAATGATCAAAAGCATCTCGCGGACGGACTGGGCGTCTTATCGCCGTCCACGCAGATCGACATAGCTTTCGCTGTAGCGATCGCCTCACATCATTTTAACTCAGGCAAAAGGAGGTTCACTGTGGGAATTGTCGCATGGATTGTGCTCGGGTTGGTGGCGGGACTGCTGGCGCAGATCCTGGTTCCGGCCAAAGTTCCCGGTGGAATTATCGTAACTGCGCTTATTGGAATCGGTGGGGCGTTGCTCGGGGGTTTTATTGCCACGCAACTTGGGTTCGGCAGTATCTCAGGCTTTGATCTTCGCAGCGTCGCCATCGCTGTGGGCGGTGCGATTCTGTTGGTGTTCCTCTTCCGCATGTTCCTGGTTCGGCTCTTGCTGGGCAGGCTATAAGCAACGCGCGGTAGATCGCTCGCTGACAATATGAATCTCGGGGCCGCTTTTTTCGTGGCGATCCTGTTGGTCTGCGACATCCTCATGGCGATGTTCGCGCATTTTGGGTGCCATCGTGTGGATTGGCGATGATTGCCTGATATGCCTACCTGCGATATCGTACCCCACGTAGTGTCGACCTCGCCGTGAAGAACGCTCTCGGTCTGATCTCCCGAACTGAACCGGCAAGTGCTTTACTGTATTGGGGCAAAATTCTAGTTTTGCTTGGCGATTCCCGGCCGACCGTTCGGGCCTTCGTTTGGTTTTCTCATGCTTGATTCGCTGCACCGCGAAACGCGGAACGTAAAAAATGATGTTCTGGCCGGCTTGACGACTTCGCTGGCCATGGTGCCCGAGGCTGTCGCCTTTGGCTTCGTCGCCGGCGTCTCGCCGGTGGTCGCGCTTTACACAACGTTCTTCGTCGGCTTCGTCACCGCTGTATTTGGCGGAAGACCGGGGATGGTAAGCGGGGCGGCTGGGTCGATGGCGGTCGTCAGCGCGGGCCTGATCTCACTCCATGGGCTGAATTATCTGTTCCCGACGATCATTTTGTGCGGTTTGATTCAGGCAATGGTCGGCATCTTTCGTCTTGGTAAGTTTATCCGCATAGTGCCGCACAGTGTGATGCTGGGCTTTGTGAATGGCCTAGCAATCATTATCTGCGTGGCACAATTCCATAGCTTCAAGACAATTAATTCGTCGGGCCAATTCGCCTTTTTACGTGGACCGTCACTGTTCATTATGGTCGGCTTGGTCGCGCTGACGATGGCCGTGATTTGGCGGCTGCCGCGTATTACGCGAGTGGTGCCGGCGGGCCTGGTGGCGATCGTGCTTGCGACGGCGCTATCGCTTTCAATTAATCGCCTCGCCCCGCGGGCATGGGCCGGCGAGAACCAGTCGCACGCCGTCATGACGATTGGCGACATGCTGCGTACAAACACGATTGCCAGTGCCATCAAAGATGCCCCCGCCACACGGCCGGCGGCGGAAACATTCGCCGCCGTCGATGCACACTACACCGGCCTTGCTGCTGGACTGCCGAAGCTATTCTGGGTCGCGCATGCAATGCCGCCTATGACGTTTGAGACACTTTGGATCATCGTTCCATTCGCCATCACACTGGCGGGAGTCGGCCTCGTCGAATCGCTGATGACGTTGACGTTGGTGGATGAGATCACCGAAACTCGGGGCCGCAGCAATCGCGAATCATTGGGGCAAGGGTTGGGAAACATCGTCTGCGGTTTGTTCGGC
>DATBAY010000092.1:0-1728 GCA_036271295.1 Lacipirellulaceae bacterium
AATTGGCCAGCACCGTCCGCCGGCCGCTGGTTTTTGCTCCTTTAGCTGGTTTTGGAATGACCGCGTCTGCCGTCCCGCCCAGCACTTCCGGAAAGCCCGGCTGCACCGTCACTCCGCGCACATTCGCATTCCCGCGCATACACACATACGACTCCGGCGCGGTCGCCCCGTTCTCCGAAACGCTGAGCGCCGATTCCACGCCCTTGTCCGGCATCGCCAGCCGGACGCGTTCGCGATTCAACTCCTGATACTTCGCATAACGCTCCGCCCCCAAAATTCGACGCCCGTCAGTTCGAAGCAGCTTCTGCAAATCGGCCGGCGAAGAGGGCACGGTCGTCGGCCCTTTTTCGCCTTGAAGAATCTGCCGGAAGTCTGTTTCAGCCTGGTTGAGAAGCTCGACGACTTCCTCTCGCTGCTTCTCGCGCTCGGCCGTGCGGCGCTCGAATGATTCGCGATCCTTTGGATCGGACAGGATCGGCGTTTCATCGCCCGGCCCGCCGTTGTGGTAATCGCGTATGTTTTGAAAGAACGCCAGCAGCCGGTAGTAATCGGTCTGCGGAATTGGATCGATCTTGTGGTTGTGGCAGCGGGCGCAATCGACTGTCAGCCCTAGGAAAACCTGCCCCGTCGTGGTAACAATATCGTCGAGTCCTTCGTATCGGGCCTGGAGTTTGTCGCTGGGTTCATCATCCCAGATTCCGAGGCGGTAGAAGCCCGTCGCGATGATCCGATCCGGATTCGTCGCCGCGTCCGGCATCTCATCCCCCGCCAACTGCTCCTTCACAAATTCATCGTACGGCTCATCCCTGTTAAACGACCGAATCACATAATCGCGATACCGCCACACGTTCGGCTTGGCGTTGTCGCGCTCGTAACTGTTGCTCTCGGCATATCGCACCAGATCGAGCCAGTGCCGGCCCCATTTCTCGCCGTAATGCGGACTGGCCAGTAGCCGGTCGATCACCTTTTCATACGCATCAACGGATGAATCCTCGACAAACGCTTTGACTTCATCCGGCGTAGGCGGCAAACCCGTCAGGTCGTACGTTGCCCGCCGAAGCAGCGCAACCTTCCCCGCCTCCGGTGCCGGCTTAAAACCCTTCTCTTCCAACTTCGCCAGAACAAACGAATCAATCGGCCCGTGAACCCACGCATTGTCCTTCACAATGGGAATGGGCGGATTTCCCACGGGCTGCACCGACCACAAACTCTTACGCGCTTCCTCAACGGTCGGCGGCCCGGAATGTTTTTCCTGGCCGCTCGCCAAAGTCACCCATCCCCAACCCACGATTGCAATTGCAAGCGCAAAACCGCCAGCCCGGCGAAAGCGAGCCGTCGCGCGGAATCCAACCGCATTCTGACGAATCCAAAAACGACGCATCACTTCACCATACGCTGAGAATCCCCCCGCGCTGCAATTCCATTTTGGGGAGTGCGACGCTCCCGCCGAGCTGGATCGCGCGAAAAATCAAGCTCGGCTGGATCCTCGCACTCCCGGATAAGGGCATTTGCCGATCGTCGAGCCTTGCCTAAACTTTAACATCAATCGGAATCCACATGGCCAGCGTAACTGATCTTATCTCCCCCGAACTCAAGGCGTTCATTGAAGCCCAACACGTCTTCTTCGTCGCCTCCGCCCCGACCGGCCCAGACGGCCACGTCAATCTTTCCCCCAAAGGGATCGACACTTTCCGCGTCCTCGGCCCTACGCAGGTGTGTTATCTCGAT
>DATBAY010000093.1:0-10638 GCA_036271295.1 Lacipirellulaceae bacterium
CCCGGTTAAACGCTCCATCAGGTTTGCAGGCAGTTCGGGCAAGGCGTCGAGTTCGGCGCAACGAAACGCAGCAATGATTTCGACGCGCTTGATGGAATCGATTCCTAAATCTGCCTCGAGGACTGCGTCGGGATCCAACATGTCGATCGGGTAACCGGTGCGATCCTCCACAATTTTTAGCAGCGTGTTTAGCCAACGTTGCAACGTTTCGTCGCGGCTCGCGCTCGACTGAGTTGATTCCTTCTCCAATGACGGGGTTGCATGTTTAGGCGCCGGTGCTTCTTCAGCAGCGGGAGCCAAGCCACTCTCACGCGATGTTATTTCCTTCGATTCGCGCAGAACTTCAGGTATTGGAGCAGACAACTCCGATTTGGATTGTGCACTTCGCATCCGCGTGGACGGTTCGAGTTCGTCGGACCTTTGCGAAAGTGGCAACGGCTGAGTTCTGGCGCTTCCATCGATTTGGTGGTCGCCTTGGTTGTTGTGAATCGAATCAGCGACTGTCCCAAATTGATAGCGCATCACCCGTTCTTGAGTTTCAAGAAACTGGCGCATCGTCTCTTGGAAGAGCGCATATGCCTCCAAATCCATCGATTCTTGGCCCGCCGATAATGCTGTTTCATAACTTTCGGCATGAATCGATTGCACTTCACTATTGGCACGATGATTCATCGCTAAGTCATGATTATTGGTATGATCCAAATTACTCGTCACGATTTCCCTGTGAAAACTATTTCCGTTTGTGTTTGCGCCACGATCACGCGATTTAACTTCGCGATTGGAGTGTGAATCAGACGTCCCACGCGCGGTGAGATGCGCGTCACTAAGTCCGTTGGTCGATACCGGAGATCGGTGTGAACCATTCATGCCGCCCGCGGCTAATGAGGCTTTCGGGGTTGGCACACGGGGCGATTCCCCGGCCGGACGACAATAAGCACCGTTCACAAGCCACGCATGAGGCGGATGTTTTTTCACTCCCGTAGGTGCGCCCAACTTCAGCGGCTCAATTGTGCGATCATCGTACAACCGGTCCAAGTTTAGGTTGACTCCTTGCGCTATGAGCCCAGCCAAGCTATCGAGGAATGCGGTCACTCCGCTGGTCGCGCTGGGTTGCGTGGCAATTGCTACATGGGGACGATCGCCCAAAATATCTCGAACTAAACTGGTAAGGACGGATTTCGGTCCTGCCTCGATGAAAATTCGAGCCCCGTCCCGGTACATGCGATCGATTTCTTCCGCAAATCGGACTTCATGTTGCAACTGATCGCCGAGCAACGACCGCATGGAGTCGCCGTCCGCGGAATGCTGTTCTGCGGTGACATTGCTGTAAACCGGGATCCGTGGTGACGTAAAGCCAGTCTGCGATAGTGCATGATCGAAGCGTTCCCGAGCGGCGTGCATGAGCGGGCTGTGGAATGCCGCTGCCACGGGCAACAGTCGGGTCGTGATGTTCGCTTCGGTTAAGCGGCGGCTAGCCGCGGCAATTCCCTCGGCTGTGCCGCTGATAACGGTTTGTCGCGGACCATTGAGATTTGCCACCCACACGTCATCGAGACCAGCAAGATGCGGCTTCACTGCGTTTCCATCGGCGCTCGCGGCAAGCATTTGTCCCAAATTTGTTGGCGAAGACCGCACCGAATCGTCATCTGACGTGGATGTCATGGCGGATCCGCGCGCGGCCGACAACTTAATCAGGTCGCTCTCCGTCATGCAGCCGGCGGCGCACAGCGCCGCAAGTTCACCGTAACTGTGGCCCGCCATAAAATCGGCTCGGACGCCAAAAGCGTGCAGCAACCGCCACATTGCGATATCGCAGACTCCGAGCGCCGGCTGCGCAAAACGTGTCGCTTTGAGACGTTCGGCCTGAGCTTCCTTCTCGCCGTCCGTGAACGAAGGCGGAGGGAACACTAATTCGAATATTGATTGCTCTAGGATAGGTGAAAGTGCCCGCGAAGCGCGCTCGAAACAACTAGAGACCTCAACAAATTCAACCGCCAAGTCGCGCAGCATGTTCGGAAATTGCGAACCTTGGCCGGGGAAAAGAACAGCGACAGGCGCGGTCGGCCCGAGCGGTTCCATCGCAAAATGGATCCCAGGGGGCATGCGCATTGTAGCAGGCGTTGAATCACTACATGTCGCAACAAAATGTTGAAGCTTCGCCAACAAATCGGCGGCTTCACTTGCGACGACCGCTAGGCGCAACCTCCCGCCCAATGCGCCGTGCTTGAGATGTTGCCCATACGCCACGCGGTGCAATGGAATCTGCTCTTCTGCAGCGATCGCAGCGCTTAAATCGCGAACGAAACTCGATACAGTCACCAAGAGAACAGGCAAATTATCGGCGCTGAACGCAATCAGTTCGCTCGCATAGTGTTCTCGAAGAGTTGCGCGTGAGTTCGCGTTACCGCTTGTGTGCTCTTCCAAAATGGCGTGAAAATTCGTGCCGCCAAACCCAAAGGACGAAACACCCGCGCGCCGTGGCCCGGTCGCGTGAAGCCATGGTCTTGTTTCACTGTTGACGTAGAGCGCTCCATCGCCGAATCCAGCTTTTGCGTTGGGCTGTTCGACGTGCATTGTTGGCGGCAGCACGCGATGATGAAGCGCAAGGGCTGTCTTGATCACACCAATTACGCCCGCGGCGCATTTCGTGTGCCCGATTCCGGATTTGACGCTGCCGATTGCGGCGCTCGAAGGGTTCGCACCGGATTCCTTCAAAAATGTCGTTAAAGCCAGGCACTCGGTCTGATCGCCAACGGCCGTGCCCGTGCCGTGCGCTTCAAATAAGCCGATTGACTTTGGATCAATTCCCGCGCGTTCGTAGGTTCGCCGCAGCGTGCGAATTTGGCCTTCGAGCCGCGGCGCCGAAAGACCTTTGCTGCGGCCATCGGAGCCGGCGGCAATTCCGCGTAAAACGGCGTACACTTTATCGCCATCCCGCTCCGCATCCTCACGGCGCTTGAGTACGATCGCACCATGACCTTCACTGATTACGATGCCGTCCGCACTCGCGTCGAACACCCGCGCTCGACCGGTGGGCGACAACGCGCCGGCGGTGGCAAAGCAAAGGTAGCCCATCGAATTTTGGATCGTGTCGCAGCCGCCGACGATCACCATGTCGCTGTTGCCGGTCGAGAGCTCCTGCGCGCCGGCGTAAACGGCGGCCAGCGACGACGCACACGCGGCATCGACCGTGCAATTCATGCCACCAAGGTCGAAGCGATTGCTAATTCGCCCGGCGACAACATTCAGCAGAATGCCGGCAAAGCTGTCTTCCGTCCATTCCGGCAGCTGACTCCAAATGGATTCATCTAAGTCGTGCAGATAGCGCGGAGCCATCGCTCGAAATGAGTAGGAGGCGCCCAGTTCTCCCGAACCACCGCCGACACCTAATATGACGCTCGTCCGCTCGCGGTGCGGATTCACTTCGTCATAGCCCGCATCGCGTAGTACGCGTGCTACCAGCTCGAGCGCGAGCAGTTGCATTGGCTCGATGCTCCTGAGCGAGGCGGGCGGGATTCCATATTTGATAGGGTCGAACGTAATATCTGGAATGAAGCCGCCCCACTTGCTGTAAATTCGGTCGCGGGCAGTTCGGTCGACATCGAACCATTGAGTGTGGTCGAAGCGATCTGCCGGGATCTCACTTATAGGATCATGCTTGGCAAGTATGTTATGCCAGAGCTTCGCCGGAGAATCCGCTCCCGGCACGAGGCAGGACATCCCCACGATTGCCAAATCGAGCGGCCTGGGTGACTTCGCGACCGGTAGCGACTTCGGCGCTGATGACTTGAGCTTATCTAATAGTGCCGTCGCTCCCCCGCAAACGCTCTCGTGCAAATGCCGGATTGCACACACTTCCGCGCGCAGCGAAGCGACCTGCCCCAGCATGTACATTCCTTGCGATCGTTGCTCGGCCTCGTCTAGCTCAAGCAGCTTGGCTTGTTGAGGGCTGCTGCGAGCCACGCCTTTGGCGGCAATTCGGAGCCGTCCCAAGTTGAGATGTTCGAGACGAGACCGCACATCTTCGGCCGGCCATTTTTCATCGATCAGTCGCCGCTTTTCTTCCGCGAACACGCGAACGAAATCCGTGTCGGCGCAGCGGATTGAATGACCTGGACCACTTTCGACAACAACCGAGGAATTTGTTGTGAGGCAAATCGACTGGAAGGCCGGCACGATTGCGCCGGTTGCAACTGCCTCGTGGGTGAATAAGTAGGCTGTGCCCATCAACGCGCCGATCTGCATGCCTCGTTCGACCAATGGCTGAGCCAGCGTGGCTACCATCGCTGCTCCCAAGCCATCGTGGATTCCCCCCGCGAACAAGACGTGGATTTTCGCGCACTCTTCTGGACTTAATGATGATTCCGCGAGCACCCGGACCATCGTTTCCCACAGCACGAAGCTGGTGCGTGGCCCAACGTGTCCCCCGCATTCGCGTCCCTCGAAGATGAATCGCCGAGCGCCATCCTGGATGAACATTTCCAGCATTCCGGGCGACGGTACATGTAGGTAGGTAGCGATGCCGCGCGCTTCGAGCGAAGCGGCCTGATCCGGTCGACCGCCAGCGATGATGGCGTACGGCGGGCAGTATTCTTCGATTACCGGCCACTGCTGAGCGCGAATTTCTTGAGGCACGAAGCCCAAAATCCCTACGCCCCAGGGCCTGTCGCCCATCCGTTCTTTGGTCGTGCTAAGGAGGCGGCGAACCTGCTCTTCTCCCATTAACGCGAGCGCCAAGAACGGCAAACCACCCGCCAGCCCAACCGCTTCACAGAATTCCGGGACATCACTCACCCGGGTCATTGGCCCTTGCACGAGCGGAAACTCGGTCCCGTGCGATTTCGCCAACGGCGAACCTTGAGAAAGTGATTGAGCTTTCGCCGCAGCGGCAACCTGTTCATCCAGCGTGTCATGCAGTTTCCGAACCAATCGACCGGTGCTGGTAGCGCGAGCGGCCCACGATGGTGCAAAGCCAACGTCTTGGCCAGTCAGCAAAATCGCTTCGGAAGTTTTTGGGGATGCCAACGATTCGGAAATTGCCAGATGACATTTTTCGGCGGGCGACTCTCCGACCCTTTCTGCGGCGGCAACGATGCTTTCCAAACGGTCCTTAGCAGTAAAGCCAGGTTGCGAGAAGAAGCGGACGTATCTTCCACTAGATATCGGTAACGCGAATGTTTCGCTGCCGTCGACGCTCGCCAGTCGGCGTCGAAGAGTCAACGGAAGCGCCGATTCGCGTGTCAGTGCAAATTGCCAGTCGAGCATGACGCCGGCGCATCCCGCAGCGCGACATGCTGCGGCCGTGTTCCAGCCGATTCCGCCCCACGCGATAATCGGCAAGCCGAACGCGGCAGTGAGCCGCTGCACCAATACAAAGGTCGTTTCCTCGCCCACGAAACCGCCTGCTTCGTGTCCTTTGGCAACCAACAAATCGGCTCCGGCATCGACTGCGGATCGCGCCTGCTCAACATCTGTAACGACCACACCAACGCGACTCGCCTTTTCGCGGCATGCAAGGATCGCGCTTTGCAGACCTTCATCACCAACCCGCGGCGCGAGAAGCAGTATTTGCCAAGCGTCTGCGCGATTCAGAATGCGCGATTCGAATTCGGTAAGCGGCGAGCGAAAGATCAAGCCACACCGCTGCGGTACTGAGGCCACTAACGCGTCGACGCATTCCTCGGCATCGTCGTAGTTCAAAACATGGCAAAGATTCAATACACCGATTCCACCGGCCCTAGCCCCAGCAATCGGAATGTTCGCATCAGGTCGGCCTGGCACGGATGCGACAAATAAGTCGAAATCATCGGAGCGCGCAGCGTGGGAATGCATGTCTGGTTCTTCCAGTTAAAGCCGCGGCATGAAGTTCGGGCACGAACTATCGCCGGTAAACACGTTAGCGACACAAAAGCCAACGACCTTTCCCACCTGTCAAGTCGAAGGCCTTAAGCAACGGCGTTGCGAACGTATCGCACCGCCCAAACTGATCGTGTCGCCGGAATGCTAATTGTGGTGTGCGTCCACCGGCATTGTCAAACGTTTGTGCCAAATGTAAACGCTTGATACTCACTCCAGCATTACTACTCGCCCAATAGTTTCAATGCGGAAAAAGAGCATGACGCGAATTCAATCACCTAGCTAGCGGTCGCAAACGATATGCCGATTATTCACCTGTATATTCGCTTCAGATGGTTATTGGGCAACCAGGAACAATCAGTCATCTGCGAGCGTTATTCTACATGGTTCCTTAATGGTTCCTTAGCCGTACTTTCAGATGATTGACCGCCCATGTCGCTACGAGACCGCGAACGCGTTGCCGTTTTATTAAGCATGGAATGAACAATCATCATGCACTAGTCTCATTAGCACCGCGACCCCATGTCACGGCGCATTGGGCGGTAACCCCGATGCCGCATTTTCACGAAATTCCGCGATCGCCCTGCCTTCCGCCTGCGACCGAAGCCACAACTTCGTTGACTTTTGATATCCTCTCGTTCAAACTTAAAAGCTTGTAGCACCCGTGTTTCCGCCGAGCGCTCGATATAGAGAATCGCCCATGTCAATTCGATACGGAGGATCGTGGCACGTTCGTTGGCCAATTCGCACGCTCGTCTTGCTGGTGATCGTGTTGGCGGGAATGCTTCCCTATAAATATGAAGTGGGCGGACAGTGCCGAATCGTGCCGACGAGTGAAGTCGGCCTGCGGTCTCAATTGCAAGATGAACTGCAGCGTATTTATGCTCGGGATGGCGATACGGTCGAGGCAAACGGAGTAGTCGCTAAGCTTGTTGGCCGCGATGCCGAAGCAGAGCGAGCCGAAGCGAAGGCCGACGTTGAAGACGCGGACGCCTTTTATAAAATGACCAAATCTGGCTATCGCGCCGAAGACATTGCGGCCGCGGAAGACCAAGTTGCTAGCCTTGCAAGCGCATTAACATTTGCCGATGCGGAGCTGAAGCGGCAGCAGGATCTTCTTTCTCGCTCGGCGGCCGCCACGAATGAATACGAGCACGCGCTGAGCACGCGCGATTCTACAAAGGCTACCTTAGCGGCGGCGCAGTCGAACTACGACAAGCTCAAGGCCGGATACCGTGCCGAAGAAATCGATCAAGCGGCCGCAAAGCTCGCGAAAGCGAAGGCGCAGCTTCATCTGGCGGAACAGAAATGCACGTTAACGGAAATCCGCAGCCCGATTCGAGGGACGCTGGCGACTCCGTCGATTGAAATGCACGAGGGTCAAGCCATTTTTCCGGGCGACCTCGTCGCTGTCGTCCAAGACAGGTCGACACTCTATGCGGAGATCTTGGCAGACGAAGCCGCGGGCGCCGAAGTGCAACGCGGAATGGAAGTTAAAATCCGTCTCTGGGGAAATTATGGCGAATTGCTGTCGGGCACAGTTGAGCGAGTCGCCTTCTCTGCTGTGAGCGAAGCCGCGTCTGCGGCAGAACCGTTCCGCACGGATCGTGAATCAAGCCAGACGCAACAGCGCTATCCTGACGATCATTGGCGCTATGTCCACATCCTCGCCAAATTCGAGGACACGAATGTGAAGCTTCTACCCGGCATGACCGGCGAAGCGCGCATCGTCGTGGCAGACGACTGCTTCTGGGCCACGATGTGGCGAGATGTGCGCCGCATTGCGCTCGTTGAAGTGTGGTCGTGGCTGCCATAGCGGCTCACAAGAGTGTTGCCGCAACTTCAGTTCGCAGGCGGCGGCAGCAAATCTGGGCCGACCGAACCTCGAGCAGGTAACGAACTCCACGGTGCCGCCGGTGGCGCAGGCGTCGGAGTTTCTCGTGGTGGATCGCTCGGAGTTGTCGCCGGAGCACCACTCGGCATTTCCGCCGCACTAGAACCAGCTGGTAGCTCTTCTTCCTGAAGATTCGGACACGCGGCCGCATCCGGAATTATCGTCTGCTTAGCTTTCGTCACCGGATCATTGGCGATTTGAATGCCCTGATCTTCAAGAATCACGCCCATTGCTTCTTGCAACTGGGCCAACTCAATGTTGTACGTCGCCACCAACTGGGCGGTCTGTTGATTGGTCATTACTAATGTGTCGATCGCCTGCAGATATTCATCAAGGGCTTGCAGCAACGTCGTGCCGCCGGCAGGCGCTTTGAACCGTTCGCCGGCCCCGTCTCGCCAAGTGATGTTGGCTCGTTGCTCATCCGCAGCAGCCTGAAACTGCAGATAGGTCGAATCAATTTGCTGCACCAAATCTGCCATTTGATGCGTCGCTATGTGCATGGTTTGCTTAAGCAGGGCCCGCTGTCGCATTACTTGCAATTGTGCAGTTCGCAGCTGGCCCTGTGCTACGTGGTTACCCAGAGGATACTGGAACACGAAGCCAAGGCGCCAATCCGTAAAATTGCTAGTTCCCAAGCTATCGAGCGAACCACCTACGTCCGACCCCAGGCCATTCACGCGGTACAACGCTTCGCCATTTAACTGTGGCAATGTAGCATTTTTGGCGACCACGACCTGCAGTTCGGTTTCGTACACCGACAAACGATCGCGAACGACGTCGGGACGATGATCGATCGCAATGCTTAGCGCCGAGTTCCAATCGATTGCGACCTTCGCAGTCACGGGCCGATCGACCAATTCGATTGGTCGGCAATCCGCCGGAGGCAGTCCGAGCACATTTCGCAGCAGCAGAACTTTCTGATTGACATTGGAAACAGCTTGCAATCGTTGATTTCGCATTCGCAGCAGGTTGCTGCGCGCATGCCCCACGTCTGCGGCGATCGCGGCGCCGCCCCGCTGGCGCTCATCTTCAACTCGAACCACTTCTTCGGTCAAAGGAATTGCGTCGTCGATAGCTTTGAGGCTGAGCTGCGCCGCGTAAAGCTGCCAATAGGCTGTTTCCACGCTGCGGACCATCTCCATCATCCGTCGCTTGAATTCCCAGTCCGACTGGTTGGCCCTGGCGCCCGCGATTTGAATTCCGGCTTCATTAACGGCCGAGCCGAACCCGCGCAGCAACGGTTGAATGATGCCGAATTCAGCATTCGGCTGATATTGCGGATTTAGAATCGCCGGATTCGTGTTATTGTCTCGAAAATAGTAGTCGTTATTGAAAGCAACGCCGACTTGTGCACCACTTAACAAAGGCTTAGTTATCGACGTTCTTAAATAAGCCGCGTCTAGCTGCTCCGGAGTCTGCAAAAACCCGTCGGTCAGAAATCCCGTTGGCCGATCGTCAGATTCCCAGAACGAACCCGATGTCAGGACGGGATCAAATGCACCTCGCGCCGATTCGACTTGGGCCGCGGCGATTGCCGGATCGTAGATTGTCGCGAACGGCGCGCTTGCAGAAGTGATCGATGGATCGCTGACGGTTGCGCTCGAAACCGCGGCACCGTTTCCTCCGTTGCCGCCGACGAACGGCATGCCGTCTGCGCCAAAGCCGCCTTGCGATGACGGGCCGAATCCCCCGCTATCTGTGTTCAGCAGATAGGGCAAATTCCGCGGAGGCTGCTCGGTCGGATTTAGTCCGATTCCGCTATTCCCCTGCGAGGTTTGGTATCCGGGCGCTCCCCCGGTAGGAGAACCGGGAATTGTGGATGTTGCACCCGGTATCACGCGTACAACTTCAGAATTGCCGACCGCGATTCGGAGGCTCGATCGAACGTCTAATCTTAAGCTGGGTGCATTTGGATCGAAGATTCGCGGATCCGGTACGCCGGGAACGGGAGCGCAGATACAGCTGACATCTGCCTGCGGAGGTGGTGGAGGCGCGCTGCAAGACGGACTCGCGGGGCGAATGCAGGCCATGGCATCGTCGGCAACGCAAATGAATTGGTTCTGACCTAGAGCCTCCGGCGTCAACGGGCCCGCGACTAGCGCCCCGGAGCAGAGCGAAGCCAGAGCGTATCGAATTAGTTTTCGACCTAAACCCATACAATTACAAATGCGAGGCGCGGCCAAGGCTTTTGCTTCGCACGATCAGGTTTCGCTCCATTCAAGTTGACGTACGGTTTGGCCTCAGGCCAAAATGGATGCGGGTTAACAGGCTTTACACCATTCGTATTTGACATGCACAGCAATTCGCAAGACTCCGTCATCATCGTCGCCGGCCTTCCGCGTTCAGGCACATCCATGATGATGCGCATCTTGGAAGCAGGCGGTGTGACCGCTCTTACCGACGGTGTTCGTGAAGCCGATATCAGCAATCCTCGCGGGTACTACGAATTTGAACCAGTAAAGCGGACGAAGACAGATCCTTCTTGGCTTTCGAGCGCACGCGGCAAAGCCGTAAAAATGGTTTATCGTTTACTTTACGATTTGCCGCCAAATTACAACTACCGTATTTTGTTGATGCACCGCACTTTGATGGAGGTTCTGTCGTCTCAGCGGGCGATGCTGCAGCATCAGCAAAACGACGATGCAGTGGAGGACGCCAAAATGATCGACATCTACCGCCGCGAGCTAGCAAACCTCGAAACGTGGTTTCAAAAGCAAGTTAATTTTTCTAAGTTGGACGTGAACTACAACGAGTTAGTAAAAACGCCCGCTCCGCAAGTTGACCGAATCGTCGAATTTTTGGGAATGGACTTAGACCAAGCGGTCATGGCCGGTGTCGTGGACATAAAGCTCTATCGCAATCGTCGCTAAATGGTGTGTTTTTAAAAG
>DATBAY010000094.1:0-2350 GCA_036271295.1 Lacipirellulaceae bacterium
TCTTCCGTAAACCACCACGGGCTGAGTGGAATGTTCGGATCGGAGAGCTTCCACTCGCGATCCTCCGAAGGTTGCCGCGCGGCGCTGCGACTCATTGCGGCCGGCTGCAGCCAACTGCCGCCACGGACGACGCGCGGGAACAACTTCGTCGGCCACTGGATGGCCTTTTTCTCATCGATGACACCCGTGCCGAGCTTCGCGTAAGTATCCGGAAAGTACTGATCGAGCGTCCATTCGGCAACGTTGCCGTGCATGTCGTAAAGCCCCCAAGGGTTGGGCTTCTTCGTGCCGACGGGATGCGTTTTGCTCTCGCCGTTCGAGTCGATCCAAGCGTAGTCTTCCAGCTTTTTCGGATCATCGCCGAATGACCATGCCGTCTTCGTGCCGGCTCGCGCGGCGTATTCCCATTCGGCTTCGCTGGGTAGCCGATAGTTATTTCCAAGTATCCCGCTAAGCCACTTCGTGTATTGCCGCGCGGCGTACGGGGTGATCGTGACTGCCGGCTGGTTAGGTTGTTCGCCCACCCCGTAGGTAAATGACGAATCATAGAGCGGCGTCGGCGACGTGACCGCGTCCACGTTCCAGTCGGCCGCGAGTTTGTCGTTCCAGGCGTGCATCTTAATCAATCGTAAATCCTTTTCGGTCGGGCCATTGGCCTTCGCAGCGCCGGCATTCGCGGTCAGACGCTGCATCTTTTTGAACGCGTCGTACATGGACATGAACGCGCGATACTCGCCCCAGGTGACTTCGCACTTGCCTATCCAAAACGGTTCGACCTTGATTCGAACTTGCGGCCCCTCGTCTTTCGATCGACCGGGCTCGCTGTCGGGACTTCCCATGAGAAATTCGCCGCCCGGGACCGGGATCATTTCGAACGTAACGTCGGTGCCGGGAATTTTTTCGACGTACGGCACCATGTAACCGTCGTCGATTTTCACCGAGCGGCCCGTCGCCGGAGCCTGGGCCACGATCCCACGCTTAACCATCGATTCGCCGGCAACGGAAAAAGAGGAGATCAGCAAGCTCGCGCCGCAGGCGATTGCGCGGATGCGCACATTTACGTCGGTTTGTAGTGATTTAATCATGATGCCGGTCTGATGCTTCGCTTGAGAATGTCCATCCAGAATGACCAATGCAGCGGCTCGTGGCAAGAAGCAGCGCAGCGCTGAAAACTCTGCCTGGCCGCGATGAAAGTTAAAACCGACTATGCTATCCTTGTTAAGGTGGAATAAACGTGCCGTGGCTTGACTCGGGTCATCATTATTTGTTGAGGTTGAAGGTTATGGCGGAAAGCGCTCCTTGGATTACTTATCGCCCCCAGCTCAAAGTGCTCGATTGCACGATTCGCGACGGCGGCCTCATCAATAATCATCAGTTCAGCGACAAGCTCGTACGCGCCGTGTACGAAACATGCGTGGCGGCAGGCATCGACTATATGGAGGTCGGCTACAAGGCCTCGCCGCGTCAACACGCGCGGGGTGACTTCGGCCCGTGGAAATTCTGCGACGAAGACGTTCTGAACAAGCTCTTCGCCGACCACAACGCTGAAAAAACGGGGTTGAAATTGTCCGTGATGGCGGATGCCGGCAAGAGCGATTGGCGCGAGCAAATTGTCCCGCGGCAAGAGAGCAAGCTGGATATGATCCGCGTGGCCTTCTATGCCCACCAGGTATCCGAAGCCGTGGAGATGATCGAGCACTGCCACGGCCTGGGCTATGAAACGTGTGCGAATCTCATGGCGATTTCGTCGATCACCGAGATCGAGATCGATACCGTGCTCGCCGAGGTCGCAAAAACGCACGCCGAGGTCATGGTCATCGTCGATAGCTTCGGGAATCTCTACCGCGAACAAATCGATCGACTCTACGCGAAGTATTCCGGCGCGATGGCGGGCACCGGCAAAGAGATCGGCATGCACGCCCATAACAATATGCAGCTCGCGTTTGCCAACACGATCGAAGCCATTATTCTGGGCGCTAACCGAGTGGATGCCACGATGGGCGGCCTGGGACGCGGCGCCGGCAATTGCCATATGGAGCTGCTGCTGGGATTTTTGCGCAATCCCAAGTTCAAGCTGCGGCCGATCATCGCACTTCTGCAGGATCATATCGAGCCGCTGAAATCAACGGTCGAGTGGGGACCGTTCGTGCCCTATAACATCACGGGGCAATTGAATCTGCACCCGCGGCATGCGATTCAATTCCGCGCGACCAAGGAAAAAGACGACTTCGTAAAGTTCTACGACCAGATCGTCGCGGATGTTTAAACTGCTCCGAGACCAGGGCTTTGCCCAAAAATGATGGTAGTGGGTCAGTTTCAGCGTGGGGGTGGGTGGGGCGACGCCCCAGAT
>DATBAY010000095.1:0-2698 GCA_036271295.1 Lacipirellulaceae bacterium
CGTTGACGGTCTGAAGCGCGGCCGAAAAAGTCGTCGGCGCGAGGATGTCGAACGGCACAACAAGGTGACGATTCGGGTTCTCACAGGTGCTGCGGACTTTTTCAAGTACATCTGGTCGACGGGCGCTCAGAACGAGTGATGCGCCTCGCGCAGCCAACTCGTGGCACAATGCCTCACCGATGCCGGAAGACGCACCGGTAACCCAGACAACCTTGTCCAAAAGCTTCGAAGCGATCACAGTTCAACAGCCTTCGCGCGAGCGGCCTTGCTACCCAGCCTGCAACCTACAAGCTATAAAACACGGCGTGTTCGGACAAGACAGATCACAGTCCTCGGCGAGCAGCGAAACAGGCGAAACTCGTCGTGGCGGCCCGCTGCGCATTCTTTTCACGGAAGGCGCGAGTCTATCGGCCCGGCAAACACTTTACCCCTTGGGTGGTCGTCATGAAATCGACGTCATGGACCCCGATCCGCTGTGCCAAGGCCGCTTTTCGAGCTTTGTGCGGCGGTTCATTCGCTCGCCGTCTTTTTCCAAAGATCCAGCCGAGTTTTTGCGATTTCTCGATTCTCAACTACGTGCGCGACCTTATGACGTTGTTTTGCCAACACATGAACAGGTGTACTTGCTGAGCCGATTTCGAGATTCGCTCTCAAAGCGCGTGGGCCTGGCGATGCCGCCGTTCGAATCGCTCGAGCGTATGCAGAACAAGGCTTCTTTTAGTCGGCTGCTCGTCGAGCTTGCGTTGCCACAGCCGCAAACCACGATTGTGACCAACCGTAACGACCTTAACCAATCTTGGTCGTACCCGTTTTATTTGAAACTGCCACACAGCACCGCGGGAAGCGGCGTTTTCCTCGTCAATACAGCAGAGGACCTGCGGACACGGGTAGAAGACTTGGAGAATCGCGATTTATTGCGAGACGGATCTGAGATTCTTGTGCAAAGGCCGGGGCGCGGTGTCCTGTCGACTGTGCAAGCGGTATTCAATTCGGGAGAGTTGATTGGCGTTCACACGTTCGAAGCCAGGCGATTGGGAGTCGGTGGTATGTCGACCGCGCGGGTAAGCGTTCGGCATGAAATCGTTCATCAACACGTTGCTCGAATGGGCGCGCATTTAAACTGGCACGGCGCGCTCTTCATCGATTATTTCTTCGATCGAGAGCAGGAAAAGCCGGAGTACATCGAATGTAACCCGCGGATTGGCGAAACCGTCAACGCGATGTTGAGCGGCGCGAATTTGCCGGAATTGCTGGTGAGGATTTCGAACGGCGAAACGCCCCAACCGGCCGGGCCTACGCGGGAAGGCGTCCTTACCCACAACATTCTCATGATTTCGATGAGCGCCGCCTACGACGGGGAAACTCGCCGAGCGATTTGGCGCGAGCAACGAGAATGCGCCGCTGGCCGGGGTCTTTACGAGAACAGCGAGGACGAAATCACTCGTCCGCGGGAAGATCCGCTCTCCCGGTTGCCAAGAATTTGGACGACCGCTCAGTTGTTAGCGTGTCCCGCTATTGCACGGCGCATCGTTTCAAAAACGGTCGCAAATTACGCGCTGCCAGAATCAGCGACTGCGAGAATAAAACGGCTACCGTTGGACCTTCTGGAACGCGGCGACTCTAACTGATGAGCCGTTTCATATCGCGCACAGCCTGTTCGAGGCCGACCATCAGCGCCCGCGCGATGATGCTGTGACCGATATTGAGCTCGTACATACCGCTGATTGCGGCGATCGGTTTCACATTGCGATACGTTAAGCCGTGGCCCGCGTTGAGCGTGATGCCGGCGTCGCGAATTTGTTTTGCGGCGGTTACTAGGCCTTTCAACGTGCTGGCCGTGTGCTCGGCATTGTAAACGAGCGTTGCTTGCGCGTACGCACCCGTATGCAACTCGATGGCGTCGACACCGAGCGCAGCCCCGGCGTCCAATTGCCTGGGGTCGGGATCGAGGAACAAACTGACAACGATGCCGGCGTCCTTGAGCCTGCGGACGGCGTCACGCACCTTATTGCCAGCGCCGGCAACATCCAACCCGCCTTCGGTCGTGACTTCCTCTCGCCGCTCTGGAACTAAAGTCGCCTGGTGAGGCTTTGCATCGCAGGCGATTGCCAGCACTTCTGTCGCACAGGCCAGCTCTAAATTGATCGGCACAGCGACCGAATCTCGCAGGACGCGCAGGTCGCGGTCCTGAATGTGCCGGCGATCTTCGCGCAAGTGAATTGTAATTGCGTCGGCCCCGCCGAGTTCCGCCAACGCAGCAGCCCAAACCGGATCGGGTTCATTCGTCTTGCGAGCCTCGCGGACAGTAGCCACGTGATCGATATTAACGCCTAGAATCGTCAAAGTGGCTCCGTCAGTTTCAAAAGCATGAACGATCAGCGAATATCGCCGGCCGATGTGAATCGCTGGCTGCTCTCGTAAATCCCATCATTGTCTCGATCGGCGTCCACTGTCCACAGCTGTTGCTGCCGATCAAATGACAGCCGGTACCGCGGCTGGTTCGCGGCGGGCTCGGTAGTAAGCGGACGACCTATCTCTCTCATAACATTCAGCATTGAGACGGGAGCAGCGCGGTTGACGACGCTCTCTGAACTAAAACGCTGCCCCAACGCGAATCCTGCAACTCCGACGAGAACAAACATGACGATCGGGCGCCAGGATGGAGGATTTCCTGTGCGGTCCCCGAGCGAAAATCGGA